>DASUTC010000312.1 GCA_036374795.1 Herpetosiphonaceae bacterium | reverse complement strand
AGAACAACAGAACAACGGAACAAAAAAGCGGACCACGAGAGCAAGCAAACACGGTGCTCCCCCGCTCCTATGCAATGGGAGCGGGGGCGGGTGCCCTCTGGGTGTGGTGAGGGCCTCCACTCCGAACTCCGTGCATTCCTGGGGCAGCGCCTGCCCGACTACATGGTGCCGAGCGCGTTTGTACTGCTGGATGCGTGGCCGCTCACGCCCAACGGCAAGCTCGATCACACCGCGCTGCCGCAGCCACATGCTTCGGATGGCGCGCGGGAGCCTCTGGTCGCTCCTCGTGATCACGCAGAGCGCTGGCTGGCGCAGATCTGGGCCGATCTGCTGCATACGCCCGTCGTCGACATCCACGCGAACTTCTTCGCACTCGGCGGCCACTCGCTGCTCGCCGTGCGGATGATGGCCCAGATTCAGCAGCGCCTTGGCTGGTCGCCGCCGCTCACAACGTTGCTGCAAGCCCCCACGATCGCGCAACTTGCCGCCCACCTGCGCCAGCAGCGCGTGGCGGATACGTGGTCGCCGCTGGTGGCGCTCCAGGCGCAGGGCCGTCGGCGTCCGCTCTTTCTGATCCATCCGATCGGCGGGACCGTGCTCTGCTACGCGGATCTGGCGCGGCAGATGGGGCCGGATCAGCCGGTCTATGGCCTTCAGGCACGCGGCGTCGAGCACGGCCAAACGCCACATCGCTCGGTGGCGGCGCTGGCTGAAGAGTATCTCGCCGCGATCCGCAGCGTGCAGCCCGGCGGCCCATACCGACTCGGCGGCTGGTCGTTTGGCGGCGTGGTGGCGTTTGCAATCGCCAGCCAGTTCCAGCGGCAGGGCGAGACGATCGAGCTGCTCGCGCTGATCGACAGCGCGCCGCCCATGCCTGAGGTGCCGCTCCCCGATGATACGGCGATGCTGCATGCGTTCCTTCAGGATCTCGGCGGTATGCTCGGCACATCGCTGGGGATCACGGTGACGGATCTCGCGCCGCTCGCGGCGGATGAGCGGCTGGCGTATGTGCTGGCACAGGCGCAGCGGCAGGAGGCGCTGCTGCCCGGCATGGATCTCGATCGGCTCAAGCGGCTCGCTGCGGTCTTCTCCGCCAACCTGTCCATGCTGGCGGCCTACCCGGCAGCGCCCGCGCCCCTGCCGGTGGCGCTGCTGGTGGCGGAGGTCACGGCGCAGCGCCGGGATCTGGCGGGCGCGTGGCGCGCGCTCGCGACCGTGGTGCAGGATCGGGTGGTGCCCGGAACGCACTACACGCTGCTGCGGTCGCCCCATGTGCAGGCGGTTGCAGACTGGCTCGGCACGCTGCTTGTCGCGGCCTAGCTCATCCCGTGAGGCGCGCGGGCGCTTGTGATCGAGGAGTTCCAGCGGTTGGGCTGTCGCGTCGAAGGTGGGGAGCGGCCCATCGGCAGCGATGCCAACCACCATGATCGAATCATCTATTGGGGAGAATCACGATGTTGCACCTACGATACTCACCGACGAGGACTTTGCTGACATCTCGGACACGGATGGTTGCGATAACAGCGCTCGTTGTACTCATGTCGAGCGTCCTTGGGACGGATTTTGGAGCACGTCACGCGGAGGCCCAGGCCTGGAGTCTGACGACCGCGCAGCGCCAGGCGTACTTGCAGTACTACGCGCCGGTGATCCTCAAGCGCGGCGATGAAAATGACGGCAAAGCGGGCCGCGACTGGCTGACCAACTTTGACTTTGATCAGGACGGCGATTTTTCCAATAATCGCGTGAATTGGCGCACCATCAATCAGTATGTCGCCGCATCAGGCAGCGGATCAGGCAGCTACAGCCACTGGCGCATTCGTCCGACGCTCTACACCAGCCTGATCGAATACATGAACGGCGGCAGCAAATCGCTGGTGCTGCTCTATCACGTCTACAACGCTGCCGATAAGGACGGCAGCGAGATCCACGACTGGGAACGAGTGGAAATCGTGGTGCATGGGATCAGCGGCACGCCCGGTGGTGGCGGCGAGTATGTGAATCATGTCACGGTCACGCTCCACAAGGAACACCACATGCGCCGCTCCTACGATTCGGCCCTGAATTTTATGCAGACGGCGACCGGCAAGCATGTGCTGCTGTGGCAGGCCGACGAAAGCAATGTCGATGATTGGTCGCAGCCACATGCTCATGAGATCCGCTTTGTCACCAATCCTTATAGCTGGATTGCCAGCCAGGTGAATACCGCTACCGCCCAGGCGGAGGTGAACATTACCAATAAGGATGACAAGCGGAATGTCCATTACGTATTCGTGCCGGAAGGATCGGCGGCGGCGGTCAGCACTTGGGGCGCGCGATCCTTGAGCTACTCCAACGCCAGCACGCTTGCCAGCCGTGTCGATAATGGCAACACCGTGCGCTGGTATCAGGTAAAACGCCTGACCTATGAGCTTCAGGATCTCGCCGATATTTTCCCGACCCACTGGCAGAACAATCCCTGGTACATTCATTGGCTGTCGAGCGATCTGGAAGACGTGTACCTGGAAAGCCCAATTCTGAATGAGGCGGGACAGGCTGAAGTCAGCACGGGGCTGCAACGCTTTTACACCAAATCGCGGGACATCGGTAAGTCTGACCTGACCGATGGGCGCGAGGGCGTGCTTGATAAAGACTGGCTCTACGGGGCCTACTCAGCCGAGCTTAACCCGGAATTTCCTTCGGGATCGGACGACTTCAAAGGGTATGAGGGGCAGGGTCTTGACAGCTACGGACGCAGCCGAGGGGCGGCCAGCGGCTACTACAACTCCCATAACGCCTTCTGGTGGCAACACGATTTCTTCGTGCATTCAGGCGTCATTAATGATGCTGACACACGCGAAGAGGGCATGTGGCTCTCCAGTGCCTGGTATACCGCAGCCAACGGCGGCTTCGATGGGCGCTGGGTACAGCTCTTCGACGATCGGCCCGGCTATGAGCCTGCCCCGTGATTGTTCGGTCGGTCGATCAGCCGGTGAGATGTCAGCGCCTACGGGAGCGCCGCTGGCTGGTGCATACGTTGAGCGCGTGCCGTGGTAGATGCTACGCCTGCGGCAGCGCCGCGGGCACATGCAGCCTGGCAACACCAATCCGCGCGTCGGCCATGCCATAGAACACATCGATCTGACCGTTTGCGCGCAGGTCAACTGCTGTTGGAAAGACAACGTTATCGACGACGCCGCGCTGCTCTTCGGCAGTGTCGGGCGCGAGGATCGGAGTCGATGAGCGGTAGCGTACGTTGCGCGGATCGTCGCGATCGAGAACCAGCACGCCGGCGGTATACCGCACGCGCGGCTGGTGATCAACGCCAGCCATCATCTGGCCGTCCACCCCGTGAATGATGGTGATCCAACCAAGGGGCGTGAGCACCGGCGGTGTGCCGCCGCCAATCTTGAGCGATTCCCAGGCGTACCTCGGTGTTGCAAGGAGCTGGTGATCGTGCCAGAAACACAGATTGCGCGGATCGGTCTGCACGACGTCGAGCGGCACGTATGAGATCCACATCGACGGGCGAGTTTCCGCGATGCCGGACGGCTGTACATGAAAGCCACCCTCGCGCCACCAGTTGACGTTGTAGTCCGGGCGATGAATCATGGCGAGCGCGGGCCGACCCTGGGGATCGTGCACGGGATCGGGGAAAAGGTATGCGTCCTTGTTGACATAAAGATCGAAGTCGGTGCGGTACTCCGCCGCGTGCGCGAACTTCGCCAGTCCAAGCCGCTGCCAGGCATAGGCATCCTTGGAGATAGCCAGCGCCACGCGCGGGCCGAGCGGCCCGTACGCTGCATATGCCATGACGTAGGAGTCGATCGCCGGAACGAACGTAACGCGCGGATCTTCGACGCCCGCCGTGTGTGCATTCCGCTCGTAGCCGGTTTCGGGCTCCAGCGCATAGCCCTGCCGCTCGACGCCGACCGGCGTTCCGTCCGCGTCGCACACGACGCGGGCGATGCCGATTCGGGAGTAGTTGCCAGCCGCGACGATGCGCGGAAACAGGAGCAGGTCGCCGTTTCGATCGCGACAGCAGCCGGGGTTAAGCACGCCCAGCGCCTCATCGGGGTTGGAAGGATCGCCTTCCATGATCATACCCAGGCGCTCCATCTGGAACGGCGGATTGGTCGTCTCGCTCACCAGTGTACTCCTTGATACGGCTTTCAAACACCTAGCCTTTGACCGCGCCAACGGTGATGCCCTCGATAAAATATTTCTGGGCGCGCACATACAGCAGCACGATCGGGATCGTCATCAGCACCGTCATCGCCATCATCATGTTCCATTTGGGCGCTTCGCCGCCGCCGGAGAGCGCCGAGTTGAACTGGTACAGGCCAAGCGGCAGGCCGAATTTTTCGGGCGTGCTCAGATAGATCAACTGGCTAAAGAAATTATTCCAGTTGCCGTTGAAGCTCAGCACCGCGACCGCCAGCAGGGCAGGCTTGACCAGCGGCAGCATCACCTGGAAGAAGGTCTGCATCAGATTCGCGCCGTCGATAGTCGCCGCATCCTCGATCTCACGAGGGATCGTGAGAAAGAACTGACGCAGCAGGAAGATGTACGACGGCCCCCAGGCGAAGAGTGCGCCGACCGTGAGCGGCGAAAACGTGTCGTAGCGATCGAGCACGCGCGCCCAGATGATGAACGACGGAATCAGCGTAATCACGCCCGGCAGCATCATCGTGCCCAGCATGATGCCGAAGAGGATGGTGCGGCCCGGAAAGTTGAACCGTGCAAAGCCGTAGGCTACAAGCGAGCAAGTCAGGATCTCGCCGAACATCGCCAGCATGGTGATAAAGATGCTGTTGGCGAAGTAGCGTGCCAGCGGGACAAGCTGCCAGACCTCGACGTAGTTCTGCCAGCGTATCGGCTCTGGGATAATCTGCGGCGGCAGCAGAAACAAGGCGCTGCTCGTCTTGAGCGATGTCGCGATCATCCAGTAGAGCGGGATCACCACGAACAACAGTCCGATGAGCAGCCCGACATAGGTCAGGATCGTTCCAACCATGTTTCGCCGCGCTCTCGCCTGGGCTGGCCGACTCTCAGCTCGTGGAGCGGTTGTTACAGCCATGATTAGCCTCGCTTCTCGCCTTCATAGAACACCCACAGCGCGGAGGTACGAAAGACAATCGCGGTGAGAACGGCGATGATCAGCAGCATGAGCCAGCTCAGCGCGGAGGCATAGCCCATCAGCGAGCGGGTGCCGAAGGCATATTGGTACACGAGCACGCCGAGAAAGGTGCCGGACTCGCGCGGCAACCGGACAAACAGCCCAACATCCAGAATTTTAACGGCGGCGATCACGCCCAGCACCAGCGTGTAGAACAGGGACGGGCTGACCATCGGCAGCGTGACGTTCCAGAACTTGGCCCACGCGCCCGCGCCGTCGATGTCTGCGGCCTCGTACAGATGCTTGGGAATGTTCTTGAGCCCGGCAAGCAAGATCACCGTATTGGCCCCGAACGCGCCCCAGATGCTCATGATCAGCAGGCCCGGAAGCGCGAAGCGCGGATCGGTAAACCAGCTTGGATTCCCGATGCCGATCAGACGGTAGAGCGGGCTGAAGATCTGATTGAAGAGGCCATTGGTCGAGAGCAGCCAGAGCCAGAGGATAAATGTCGCCACCGACGGGATGACTGCCGGGAGGTAGAACATAGTGCGCCAGAAGCCGATGCCTTTGACGTCCCGCGCCAGAAGCATGGCAATCGCCAGCGAGAGCGCCAGGCCAAACGGCAGACTCAGCACGCCATAGAGCATTGTGAGCCGAAGCGACGGCCAGAAGAACGACGACGGCTGAAGCAGACGGCGGTAGTTGTCGAGGCCGACCCACTCCGGCGTTTGCAGGCCGTTGAAATCGGTGAAGCTGTAATAGAGCGATGCGCCGATCGGATACAGCGTCCAGAGCAAGAATCCGAGCAGCCACGGCATAATCAGCGCGACGCCCGCCGCCGTCTCCTTCTTCGCTCCGAGCCGTGGCAGCAGATAGTAGACGGCGAACATCACCGCGACGATGCCGATTCCCGCAAGAAGATAGTCGACCAGGGTCCGTATGTAGAGTTGCGTCATCGCATGCTCCTTCTCTGGTTGAACCACTGCGGTGCTCGCCGACCCGCGCTCCTCGCAAGAGCGCGGGTCGCGGCATACGCTTCTGAAGGTGACTCTTACGGACCCTGAAGGACCGCTTCCAGCGCCTCACGAGCGGGTTTGGCGAGGTCAGCCGCCGCTCCCTTATCGTGGAACAGCGGATCTTTGAACTGCTCCCAGAAGACGGTATCCCACTCCGACTGTGCCGGGACGATCCTGAACGAGCGCATATCCTTAGCCGCCTCGACGATCACGTCAGCCGAGGCTTCTTTGAGCGGCACGCTGGCAACGATCGTCTCTTTGTTGGCGAGCGACTTGCGCGGCGCGACGATCTTCCAGTGGTGAATCCCCTCGGTCAAGGCGATCAGCGCATCGCAGGCGGCCTGTTTATTTGCCGTACCTGCGTTCACGACCGTCGAGGCGGTCCAAGCGAAGGTGGTCCGGCTCTTAGGACCTTTTGGCACGAGCGCGGCCTTCAGCTCGGCGAACTTCGCGTCCTTGGTATGGGCGTAGTCTAGGTCGTCCGCCGCGCCGCCGAAGAACATGGCGACCTTGCCGTTCTTGGCAAGCTCGCCAAAGCCCTGCTCTTTGATCACATTTTCGGGTGCGGCATACGTGGGATTAAAGATAATATCGCCGTAGAACTCCGCGCCCTGGATGGCTTCCGGCGAGTCGATCGGCGATTGCATCAGATCCTCGCTCACGACCTCGCCACCCGCCTGCCAGATGAACATCTGGATCGGCGGCCAGTCATTGAACGCCGTGCCGTAGATGCCCTGATCCGGCTTGGTCAGCTTCTCGGCGGCGCTCTTGAAGTCGTCCCAGGTCCAGTCGGCGGTCGGCTCCGCGACGCCAGCATCCTGAAAGAGCTTCGGGTTGTAGTACAGGATCACCGGCTGCGAGATCCAGGGCAGGCCGTAGGTCTTGCCTTTGAACTGCGCGGTCTGGAGCACCTCCGGGAAATAGTCGTCGAGCTTCGCCGCAGGCCGGTCGCTGCCGTTGAGGCAGTCGGTCACGTCCATCAGCGCGCCGCGATCGACGTAGCCGGCGATATACTCCTGCGATAGCCAGATCAGGTCGGCGGCCTGACCACCGGCGATCGTGGTCTGGAGCTTGGTGTAGTAGTCGGCTGGCTGTGGCTCCTGCACGATCTCGAAACTCGTAGCCTCCGCGTTGACCTTTGCAAGAATGGCGTCCAGCTCTTTGGCCTCTTCGACGCCTGCCCAGGTGGACAGGCGCAGTTTGACTTTCTCGCCAGCAGCGGGCGCTGACGCGGCGGGCGAGCCGGTACTGGGGGAAGACTCAGTCGTCGTCGGTGCCTGGGTACCTGCCGTTCCGGCGGTCGTCCCATCAGATCCACCACATGCGGACAGGATGCCTAGCAGGAGCGTAAGGAGCGTCAACCATGACAATGTTCGTCGCATCATACAGATCCTTCTCGATTGAACGGTTGTTGCACCATCTTATCTTCGGCTCTGGCTGCGCGCGGCGTTAGACCTCCTTTCTGCCGACACGTCGCAGCCGCAGGATCGGCGAATTACCAGCGTGGTCGCAACCAGCGTGCGCTGCTGCGGACCATCCCGATCCTCAATCCGCTCGAATAAGCGCCGCGCGGCGATCTGGCCGAGGCGCTGCTTGGGGATGTGAACGGTCGTCAGCGGCACATGGAATCGTTCGGCGGACTCGACATCGTCAAAGCCGGTCACGACGAGAGCGTCAGGAACGCTCAATCCAGCCTCGCGCGCAGCGTCGATCGCCCCCATCGCCATGGCATCGTTGATCGCGAGCACTGCAGTGGGTTGCGCGCTGAGCGCCGCGCGCATAAGCTCGTGCCCTGTCTGATAGGTTGTCGTCGCCGCATGCAGGATCGCGAGCGGTGTCACCTGCTGCTCGCTCAGCGCTTTGATGAAACCGGCGCAGCGCTCACGGTTAGTGATCCAGCTCTCAGGACCGGAGAGGATCACGATTCGGCGATGACCGTGGCTGAGGATATGCTCGGCGATACCATAGGCACCACCCTGGTCGTCGCCAAGCACGACGTCGATCGACGCGCCGACGATCGCGTTATCCACCAGCACGAGCGGCGTGCCCTGGGTGTGGATGGCAAGAATGAAGCGCGGTGGGATAAATGGACCAGCCAGAACGAGGCCGTCAACGCGCTTGCCATGAACAACGCTCCATTGCCTTGGTCGCGCTACCTGATCGTCTTCCAGCGCGGTAAGCAGCAGGTGGAACTTCCGCTGTCGAACCTCCTGCTCGACACCAAGCAGGATGCGGCTGTAAAACGGGTCGTCGGCAAGCAGGCTCGGCTGGTGATAAACCGTAAAGCCAATGTTTTCGGCGCGGGTCGAGGCCAGAGCACGAGCCGATCCGTGCGGTACGAAGTTGAGTCGCTCGACTTCCGCCAGGATCCGTGATCGTGTGGTATCGCTGAGTCCCGGCTGCCCGTTTAGCGCACGTGAAACCGAGGATGCCGAAACATTCAGGCGTTTTGCAATCTCGGTTAACGATGGCATAGCGAAAACCTTACGAAAGCGCTTTCTCATATCATACGCTAGAAATGGTGGGATAGCAATCGGAAAAAGAGCATGGGCCCGCCCCGATTGTTCGAGAAGCCATGCAGCGCGATTGATGCAACGCCTCCGAGGAAGTTGTACCGATAATCAATATTCCTCAAACAATGCCCCGATCATAATAATGATGAACGGCCTCCCCTGCCGCTCCACGATGAGTTGACGGCACTGGCCGCGAGGTAGCGGCAGGAGGTCGCATTTCAAGTAATCGAGTTCCAGGCGAGAAAATGCCGCGTCCGCTAGCTGACCCGGAAACCAGCCGCAGCGGAGCATTTGAAATCCACCACAGTTAGCAGGTCGCTGCCCGTGAGAAACCGCTTCGCGCCAGAGGGTGCGCGCTTCGAGGGTATGTAATAGTATAATACCAATATTACATATACTTCTCCTTCGTGCTCAAGATGACATAATCACATTCTTTTATCGGATCTCTTTAAAGCGGACGATATATTCAGGCTGGCACAGGGAGGAGGATCGCCTTGGTGTGATGGCTCCGATCGATTCCTCCTGGTTGCGCCGGGAGCAAGAATCTGCTACGATCACCTCCGGCCTCGATCAGCCTGTTATCTGGTTCGGCCTCACACATGTCAAATCCACCTCTATGGTTGACACGTTCATTCAGGCATTCCGTCCACTCCGGCAGCCCATGCCCGATCACGACAACGAACAACAGCGGAAAGAATGAGGACTATGACGGTAGCAACGTTCCTGGACGACCTGAGGCACAAGGGTGTTCAGCTTTGGGCAGACGGTGATCGCTTGCGCTATCGTGCGCCCCAGGGCGTCCTGACGGCGGAGTTGCTCACGGCGCTGGCTGAGCACAAGGCGGCCATTCTGACGCTGCTGCGTGATGGCAATGATGCGCCACAGCATGGCGCGCTGCCGCAGATCGAGCCAGATCCAGGCACACGCTACGAACCCTTTCCGCTCACCGACATCCAGCAGGCCTACTGGATCGGTCGCATGGGCAGCCTTGAGCTTGGCAACGTCGCCACGCATGTGTATCTCGAACTTGACGGCGGCGCGCTCGACCTTGATCGCTTCCGCGATGCGTGGCAGCGGCTGATCGACCGTCACGATATGCTGCGGGCGATTGTGCGCGAGGACGGTCTGCAACAGATCCTGCCGCACGTTCCGCCCTACGCATTGCACGTGGCCGACGTACGCCCGCTCCCATCTGACGCCAGAGCAGCGCATCTGGAGGCCATACGCCAGGAATTATCCCATCAAGTGCTGCCCGCCGATACCTGGCCGCTGTTCGATCTCCGCGCGACGATCCTCGACGATGAGCAGGTCCGGCTGCATATCAGCCTCGACATGCTGATCCTCGACGCCTGGAGCTTGCGGCTGCTGGTGCGCGAGCTTGCGGCGCTCTATCATCAGCCGGAGCGGCAGCTTCCACCGCTGGCGCTCTCATTCCGCGATTACGTGCTCGCCGAGCGCACACTGCGTGACACCAGCGCCTATCGGCGTGCGCAGGACTATTGGTGGGAGCGCCTGCCGACGCTGCCGCCCGCGCCGGAGCTGCCACTGGTGCGGCAGCCCGAAAGCCTGCGACACCCACGGTTCGTCCGCCGCAGCGGCAGGCTGGAGCGCGACACCTGGCAGCGGCTCAAGCAGCAGGCAACGCAGCACGGCCTCACGCCTTCGGCGCTGCTGGCCGCCGCATTTGCCGAGATCCTGACGACATGGAGTACAAGCTCGCGGTTTACGATCAACCTGACGCTCTTCAACCGGCTCCCGCTGCACCCGCAGGTTCATGACATCGTCGGAGACTTTACCGCGACGACTCTGCTGATGGTCGATAATGCGGCGGGCGACACCTTCGCGGCGCGGGCCGAGCGTGTGCAGACGCAGCTCTGGTCCGATCTGGAGCACAGCCAGATCAGCGGCGTGCGTGTGCTGCGTGAGCTTGCCAGGATTCAGGGCGAGGGAGCCAGAGCGGTGATGCCGGTGGTCTTTACCAGTACCTTGATCAATCAGCGCGTCTCTCAGGAGGACCAGCCCACCCTCGGATGGCAGCTTGTTCACAGCATCAGCCAGACACCCCAGGTCTGGCTCGATCATCAGGTTTCGGAGCAGGCCGGAGCGCTGGTCTTCAACTGGGACGCCGTGGACGATCTGTTTCCTGGTGGCATGCTCGACGATATGTTTGGCGCGTATTGTCAGCTTCTCCAGCGCTTGGCCGAGAGCAAAGCGAGCTGGCAATCCCCGCTGAGCCAGGTCGACCTGGCACGCTACGATGGGATCATCCAACGACACGAGCACGCAGACTCGCCTGCGCTCCGAGCGCCGGATGACGAAGCGCTTCGGGGCGCGGACACGCCATCGCGCGCGCTGGTCCGAGAGATCAGCGGCCTCGTCGCCGATATTCTTGATCTTTCGGATGTCGATCCCAGGGCCAATCTGCTTGATCTCGGCGCGAACTCGGTCGAGATCATCAGGATTGCAAACCGCATGGAGCGTGAGCTTGGATTCCGCCCCAAGCTTGAGGACTTCTACCGCTCGCCGACGGTGGTCGGGCTGGCGCGCGCCTACGAGCACCAGCGCCATCGCAGCCAGCCGCCGAGCGCTTCGGCGCGGACAGAGAGTGAGCTGGACCGACGCATCGGCGCGATCCCGCTGCTGGTCGATCCCGTAGACCGCGAGGTGTTCAAGCAGCGCCAGCCGGGGCTGCGTCCCGACGATCAGGACAAGCCCCGCATCCCGCTGGATCGCGGTGATGTGGAGGCTGCCCTGAGCGCCTATACGCAGCGCCACAGCCATCGGCACTTTGTGCAGCAGCCGATCCCGTGGGAGGCGTTTCGGACGCTGCTTGGCTGCCTCCGGCAGGTGACGCTCGACGAACATCCGAAGTACCTGTATCCTTCTGCGGGTGGCCTCTACCCAATCCAAACGTATCTTCATGTTCGACCACAACGGGTTGAGGGCTTGACGGGCGGAATCTATTATTATCATCCCGTCGGCCACTGGCTCACGCTGCTCACGCCCGATGTCGATCTCGACCGGACGATCCACGATCCATTTGTTAACGGCCCCGTGTTTGACGAAGCAGCCTTCTCGATCTTTCTGATCGCGCAGCTCAGTGCCATCGCGCCGATGTATGGCAACCAGAGCTGGCACTACGCCACGCTCGAAGCAGGATACATAGGTCAGTTGTTGATGATGTCAGCGCCTCACAGTCGGATCGGACTCTGTCCGATCGGCAGCCTGGATTTTGATCGAATCCGCCATCTCTTTGCCCTGGATCAGACCCATGTGCTGGTACATTCGCTGCTTGGCGGCGGCATCGATCCCGATTGCGGCGTGTCGCGATCGTCGGCGCAAGAGGTCGCGTATGGCATGGCACCGGCAGCAGACGACCGCGAGGAGATCGAGCTATGAGCGCGGATGCCTTGCTGTCGTACCTGCGCGGGCTCGGCGTAGAATTTTGGACCGATGGCGACCGACTCCGCTGCAACGCTCCCAAGGGCGTCCTGACGCCAGCGCTCAGGACGGAACTCGCCGAGCACAAAGCGGCGCTGATCGCGCTGCTGCGCGCGGAAGACTCCGGCGCTCCTCCGCTCCGCCCGATCCCCCGCGATCAGGCATTGCCGCTCTCGTTCGCACAACAGCGGCTGTGGTTCCTGCACCAGCTGGAGCCTGACAGCCCGTTTTATAACATCCATGTGACGGTGCGATTCACGGGCGCGCTCGACATCGGCGCGCTCGAGCAGGCGATCGGCGAGATTCTGCGACGCCACGAGACGTTACGCACGACCTTCACGCAGCGCGCGTCTGCCGATGAGCGGCCCGTCCAGGTTATCCACCCTCCCCAGCCGATCGACCTGACGCCTGAAGATCTGCGGGAGCTTCCGGCACCGGCACGGGACGCCGAGGCGCTCCGCCGGGCCGAGCAGGCAGCGCGTCAGCCGTTCGACCTCGTACGCGGCCCGCTGCTGCGGCTGCGGCTGCTGCACCTGGACGACGCGGGCTTCATGCTGCTGGTGACGATGCACCATATCATCTCCGATGGCTGGTCGATGGGCATCTTTATTCGCGAGCTCGCGGCGCTCTACCCGGCGTTTGCGGCGCGGCAGCCGCACCCAGAGGGTACCCGGCTCCCAGATCTCCCGATCCAATATGGGGATTTTGCCGTCTGGCAGCGCGCGTGGCTTGCGCTAGGGACACCCGGCGCGATCCTCGATCGGCAGATGGCCTACTGGAAGCAGCAGCTTGGTGGAGCGCTCCCGGTGCTCGATCTGCCCACCGATCGTCCGCGCCCGCCAGCCCAGTCGTTTCGCGGCCTGACCCAACGATTCGAGCTGTCTGCCCCGCTGACCGAGGCCCTGCGGAGCTTCAGCCGCCGGGAGGGCGTGACGCTGTTTATGACGCTGCTGACGGCGTTTCAGATCGTGCTGGCGCGCTACAGCCGCCAGGATGATGTGGTGGTGGGCACGCCGATTTCGGGCCGCAACCGGGCAGAGATCGAGCCGCTGATCGGGTTTTTCGTCAACACGCTGGTGCTTCGCGCCGACCTCCGGGGCAATCCTTCGTTGCGCGAGGCCCTGGGGCGCGTCCGCGCGATGGTGCTGGCCGCCTATGCGCATCAGGATCTGCCCTTTGAGATCCTGGTGGACGAGCTTCAGCCCGAACGCGATCTGAGCCGCAACCCGCTCTTCCAGGCGCTTTTCGTCCTCCAGAACATGCCGCTGCCCACGCTTGAGCTGCCCGGCGTGACCCTGGAGAGCATCCCGGTCGACAGCGGCACGGCCAAGTTTGATCTCTCGCTGGCGATCCGCGAAGGGCCGCAGACATTGATCGGCCTGCTCGAATACGCGACCGACCTCTTCGACGCCGCGACGATCGACCGCCTGATCGGCCATTTTCAAGGGCTGCTGCACGCGATCGTCGCCGATGGCGATCAGCCGATCATGCGCTTGCCGTTGCTCGCGGAGGCCGAGCGGCAGCAGATGCTTGTGGCATGGAACGCCACGGCGGTGGACTACCCGCCGGATGTTTGCCTGCATCATCTGGTGGAGGCCCAGGCGCGACGCACGCCCGATGCCATCGCCGTGATGTTCGAGGATGCGGCGCTGACGTATGCCGCGTTGAACGCCCGCGCTAACCAGCTTGCACATCATCTGCAAGCGCTGGGCGTGGGCGGGTGCTCTCAGGGCGAGACATTGGTCGGGATCTGCGTCGAGCGCTCGCTGGATCTGGTCGTCGGGCTGCTGGCGATCCTGAAAGCGGGCGGCGCGTATGTGCCGCTCGATCCCGACTATCCCGCCGAGCGCCTGCGGTTCATGCTCGAAGATACAGACGCTCCCGTGCTGGTGATCCAGCAGCATCTCGCCGAGCGGCTGCCAGCGTCGGGTGTGCGGCTGGTCTGCATCGACGCCGACGGGCCGACGATCGCCGCGCAGCCCAGCACCGCGTCGCAGCCGCTCGTCACCGCCGACAACCTGGCGTATGTGATCTACACATCGGGATCGACCGGCCAGCCCAAGGGCGCGATGAACACGCACCGGGCGATCGTCAACCGGCTGCTCTGGATGCAGGACACCTATGGGCTGACGGCGGCGGATCGCGTGCTGCAAAAAACACCGTTCAGCTTCGATGTCTCGGTCTGGGAGTTCTTCTGGCCGCTGCTCACCGGAGCGCGCCTGGTCGTGGCAAAGCCGGGCGGCCATCAGGACCCGACCTACCTCGTCGAGCTCATCGCCCGCGAGCGAATCACCACGCTGCATTTTGTGCCCTCGATGCTCCAGGCGTTTCTCGACACCGCCGACCTGCGGGGCTGCCGCTCGCTGCGCCGGGTGATCTGTAGCGGCGAGGCCCTGCCGCTGGCCGTGCAGCAGCGCTGCTTCGCGCGCCTGGACGCCGAGCTGCACAACCTGTACGGTCCCACCGAGGCCGCCGTCGACGTGACCTTCTGGCCGTGTCAGCGCGAGAGCGCGCTGCACACCGTGCCGATCGGGCGTCCGGTCGCCAACACGCAGATCTATCTGCTGGATCGGTATGGTCAGCCGGTGCCGATCGGCGTGCCGGGCGAGCTGCATATCGGCGGCGTGCAGCTTGCGCGCGGCTACCTGGGCCGCCCCGATCTGACGGCGGAGCGGTTCGTGCCCGATCCGTTCAGCCAGACCGGGTACCCTCAGGGTGGCGCGCGGCTCTACAAAACCGGCGATCTCGCCCGCTTCCTGCCCGACGGCGCGATTGAGTACCTCGGACGGCTCGACCATCAGGTGAAGGTGCGCGGCTTTCGCATCGAGCTGGGCGAGATCGAGGCGGCGCTGCTTCAGCATCCCGCCGTGCGCGAGGCGATCGTCGTGGCGCGCGAGGATAGCGGACATACGCGGCTCGTCGCGTACGTTGTAGAACAAAGAACCGTGCGCCCGCCGGGCGCACAAAGAACAAAGGAACAAGCGGAGAATCAAGAACCCGAAACTCCAAACTCCAAACTCCGCACCTACCTCAAAGAGCGCTTACCCGATTACATGGTGCCGAGCGCGTTCGTCTTTCTAGATGCGCTGCCGCTCACGCCCAACGGCAAGGTCGATCGCCGCGCGCTGCCAGCGCCCGATACGGCTCGTCCGCTGCTGGAGCAGCCGTTTGTCGCGCCTGAGACGCAGATTGAGATTACGCTTGCGCGGATCTGGGCGGATGTCCTTCAGGTGGAGCAGGTAGGCGTGCATGATAGCTTCTTCGCGCTCGGCGGCGACTCGATCTTGATCATGCAGGTGATTGCCCGCGCGCAGCAGGCCGGTTTGCGTCTCAAGCCGCGCCAGATGTTTCAACATCAGACCATCGCCGCGCTAGCAGCCGTCGTCGCCACAACCACGCCCGTGGCTGCCGATCAAGCGTTGGTCATGGGTCCGCTCCCGCTGACGCCGATCCAGCAGTGGTTCTTCGAGCGCGAGCTTGTCGATCCACATCACTGGAACCAGGCCATCCTCGTCGCCGTCCGGCAGCCGCTCGACCATACGCTGCTGGCACAGGCGGTAGAGTATCTGCTGGCGCACCACGATGCGCTACGGCTGCGCTTCACGCGGACGCCGACAGGCTGGACGGCGGCTATCGCGGAGCGGGAGCGACAGCCGGTTGTGACGCGGATCGATCTGACAGCGCTCCCGCCGACCGAGCAGACGGCCATGCGCGACGAAGTGATCGCCGAGCTGCACGCCAGCCTGGATCTGAGCGACGGGCCGCTGCTCAGGGTTGCGCATCTCACGCAGGCCACGGCGCAGCCCGACCGATTGCTGTTTGTGATTCATCATCTTGCGGTCGACGCCGTCTCATGGCCGATCCTGCTTGAAGACCTGGAAACCGCCTACAATCAGCTTCAGCAGGGCACCGCCGTGGCCTTGCCGCCCAAGACAACATCGTTCACATATTGGGCCGAGCGGCTCGTCGCCTACGCGCAGACGGCAGCGGCACAGGCGGAGCTGGCCTACTGGCTCGCGCCGACACGCCGCGCCGTGGCCCCCTTACCGGTCGATCATGCCAGCGGCGCGAATACCGTGGCGTCGCGCGGGATCGTGGAGCTGCGCCTGAGCGCCGCAGCGACCGATGCGCTGCTGCACGCGGTGCCGCACGTGTATCATGCCCAGATCACCGATCTGCTGCTAACGGCGCTGGTCCAGACCTTCGCGCAGTGGACCGGGCAGCCCGATCTGCTTGTGGATCTGGAGGCGCACGGTCGGGAAGATCTCTTTGACGATGTGGAGCTTTCACGCACCGTCGGCTGGTTCACGGCGCTCTTCCCGATGCTGCTCGATCTTGGAGCAGCCAGCGATCCGGGAGCGGCCCTCAAAGCGATCAAAGAGCAGCTCCGCAGGGTGCCGAGCCGCGGGCTTGGCTATGGCGTGCTGCGCTATCTCAGCACGGCAGAGCACCGCGCGCACCTGGCCGCGCTGCCCCAGGCGCAGGTAATGCTCAACTACCTGGGCCAGTTCGATCGCATGAGCGCGACACAGCTCTTTAGCCCGGCACCTGAGCCGAGCGGCCCGGCCCATAGCCCGCGCGGGCAGCGCGCCTATCTGATCGAGATCAATAGCTTTGTCGCCAGCGGGCAGCTCCAGCTCCACTGGATCTACAGCGATGCCGTGCATGCGCGCGCCACGATCGAGCGGCTGGCCCGGCAGTATCTCACGGCGCTGGAAGTATTGATCGCGTACTGCCTGTCAGCCCCGGCAGCGGGCTACACGCCCTCCGATTTTCCGAAAGCCGCCTTGAGCCAGCAGACGCTTGATCTACTGGTCGAACGCATCGAGCGCGGGCAGGAGCAGGCGGGAATACAGCCCCAGCGGATCACAGACATCTATCGGCTTTCGCCGTTGCAGCAAGGCATCCTGTTCCATACGGTGTCCGCTCCAGCCACAGGCGCGTACTTTGAGCAATTCGTCTGGTCGCTCCACGGCGATCTCGATCTTGCGGCGTTCACCCAGGCCTGGCAGCAGCTTGTCGACCGCCACCCGATCTTGCGGACCGCGTTCCACTGGCAGGAGTTGGAGCAGCCGGTGCAGGTGGTGCTGCGCGAAGCCGTCATGCCGATCGAGCACGAGAGCTGGCGCAGCCTGCCCGCCCGCGTGGCGGAGACGCACCTTGAGGCGCTGCTCAGAGCCGATCGTGAGCGGGGCTTCGACCTCGCTCAGCCGCCGCTGATGCGTCTGACCCTGGCGCAGACCGCTACCAACACGTGGTACTGCGTCTGGAGCTATCATCACCTGCTGCTGGATGGCTGGTCGATGTTCGTGCTGCTCAAAGAGCTGTTCCAGATCTACGAGGCCCATCAGCAGAGCCAGCCGCTCCGGCTTCCGCCCGCCCGCCCGTACGGCGATTATATTGCCTGGCTGGATCGGCAGGACCGGCGCGCGGCTGAGGCTGCCTGGCGCGACGTGCTCAAAGGCTTTACCGCGCCGACGCCCTTGCTCCGGGCCGCGCCTGCCGACGATCGCGGCGCGGCGTGCTATCGCGAGCGATACCTCCGATTCTCCACACACACCACTGATCGCCTGCACGCGGTAGCGCGACAGGAGAGCCTGACGCTGAACACGATCGTTCAGGGGGCCTGGGCGCTGCTGCTGAATCGCTACAGCGGCGCCGACGATCTGGTCTTTGGCGTGATTGTTTCGGGACGGCCCACGGACGTTACCGATTTCGAGTCGATGGTCGGGCTGTTTATCAACACGCTGCCGCTGCGCACACAGATCGATCCGGCAGAGACGCTCGTGGCCTGGCTTCAGCAGATCCAGCAGCGGCAATTCGACGCGCGGCAGTACGAGTACAGCTCGCTGGTGCAGATCCAGGGCTGGAGCGAGATACCGCGTGGCCTGCCGCTGTTCGAGAGCATGATTGCCTTCGAGAACTATCCGGTGGATCGCAGGCTCCACGAGCTGAGCAACACGCTGGATATTCAGCTCGTGCGCTCCGTGCAGCGCACCAACTACCCGCTGACGGTGATGGTCATTCCGTCGTCGGAGCTGACGGTGCGGATGCTCTACGATGCGCAGCGCTTCGACGAGCCGGTGATCGATCGGATGATGGAGTACCTGCACGCGCTGCTGGAGGGTATCGCCGCCAATCCGCGACAGCGCATCGCGGCGCTGCCGCTGTTGAGCGAAACCGACCGGCGGATGCTCGCGGACTGGAACGCGACGGAGGTCGAGTACGCCGAGGACGCCTGTATTCACCAGCTTTTCGAGGCGCAGGTCGCGCGCACGCCCGATGCCCTGGCGATTGTCTCCGGCGACCGCAAACTCAGCTATCGTGAGCTGGATCGCCAGGCCGATCTCCTGGCAGGCTACCTCCGTATGCGCGGCGTGGGACCGGAGGTGCCCGTGGGCGTGTGCGTCGAGCGCTCGGTCGACCAGATGATCGGCCTGCTGGGTATCCTGAAGGCCGGCGGCGCGTATGTGCCAATCGATCCGGCCTATCCCCCCGACCGTATCCGCTTGATGCTGGCGGACGCGCCGGTGCGCGTGCTGCTCACGCACGGGCGGCTGCTCCCGCTGCTCCCCGAACATCCGGCGCGAGTGATCTGCCTCGACGCGGAGTGGTCGGAGATCATCCAGGCGGCGCAGGCGTCTGCCTCCGGCAGCGCTCGTCAGCGGCCCACCGCCGACAATCTGGCCTATGTGATCTATACCTCAGGCTCCACCGGCAAGCCCAAGGGCGTCATGCTGCCACATCGAGGACTGTGTAACCTTATCCCGTTCTCGATCCAGATGTTTGGCATCCGTCCAGGTGATCGGATCGCGCAACTGATCGCGTATAGCTTCGACGGCTCGATCTGGGAATGTTTGATCTCGCTGCTGGCCGGTGCGACGATGTATATCGGAAGCCAGGAGCACCTGCTGCCCGGACCAACCTTACAGGGCTGGCTGCACGATCACGCCATTAGCGCGACGGTCATGGTTCCGTCGATGCTGGGCGGGCTTGATCCCCAGGCATTACCGGCGCTCCGCACGCTGATCTGCGGCGGCGAGGCGATCTCGCATACGATGGTCGCGCGCTGGTCGGCTGGGCGGCGCTTCTTCAACTCCTACGGTCCAACCGAGGCGACGGTCAATGTGACGGTCTGGGAAAGCGATCCGACCTACCAGGACGCGCCGCCGATCGGACGGCCCAACGCGAACACGCGCGTCTATCTGCTGGACCGCCATCTGCTGCCGGTGCCGATCGGCGTGGTCGGCGAGCTATACGTCGGCGGCGTGCAGCTTGCGCGCGGCTACCTGGGCCGTCCCGATCTCACGGCGGAGCGCTTCGTGCCCGATCCCTTCGCCGACCAACCAGGCGGGCGGCTGTACCGCACAGGCGACCTCGCCTGCTACCTGCCCGACGGGAATATCGAGTTCCTGGGCCGCATCGATCATCAGGTCAAGGTGCGCGGCTATCGCATCGAGCTGGGCGAGATCGAGGCGGCGCTGATCGAATATCCGGCGGTGCAGGATGCCGTCGTGGTGGTGCGCGAAGATGCACCGGGCGAGAGGCGGCTGGTAGCGTACGTCGTAGAACAAAGAACAACAGAACAACGGAACAAAGAAGCGGAATCGGATGACCCCTGTTCTTTGTTTGCCCAGAGGGCACCCGTTCTTTGTTCGCCCCAGGAACTGCGCCAGCATGTCGGCGCGCGCCTGCCCGCCTACATGGTGCCGAGCGTCTTCGTCCTCCTCGACGCGCTGCCGCTGCTGCCGAACGGCAAGCTTGACCGCAAGGCGCTGCCGGTGCCAGAAGCTCAGCGACCGAACGGCACCGTCGCGTATGTCGCGCCGCGCACCGCCATCGAGCGCCAGATCGCGCAGATCTGGAAGGACGTGCTGGAACTTGACGACGTGGGCATCCACGACAATTTCTTCGATCTTGGCGGCCATTCGCTGCGGATGATGCAGGTTCACGGCAAGCTCTGCGCGCTGCTGAAGCGCGACATTCCGATGATGGAGCTGTTCCGCTACCCGACGATCACTGCGCTGACGAGCTATGTGAGCGCCGTGCTGGGCGATTCGGCGGCGGAGCAGGCTGAGCGCCAGCCCGCGCCGCGCCCGGCACCCGCTGCCGGCACCGAGATTGCGATCATCGGCATGAGCGGACGCTTTCCCGGCGCGAAGCATATCGAGACGTTCTGGCACAATCTGCAAGCAGGCACAGAGTCGATCACCTTCTTCGACGACGATGCGCTGCTGGCGGCGGGTGTCGATCCGGCGCGACTTGCCGATCCGCAGTATGTCAAGGCCGGGGCGATCCTCGACGGCATCGAGCTGTTCGACGCCGCCTTCTTTGGCTATAGCCCGCGCGAGGCCACGGTGATGGACCCGCAGCAGCGCTTTTTTCTGGAATGTACCTGGGAAGCGCTGGAGCACGCCGGATACAACCCTGAGGCCAGCCCAGGCCGGATCGGGGTCTACGCGGGCGTTGGCACCAACAGCTACCTGCTCAACAACCTGTATCCGAACCGCTCGCTGCTGGAGAACGTCGGCGCGTTCCAGATGATGATCTTAAACGAAAAAGATCATCTGACGACACGAGTCGCGTATAAGCTCAACCTGCACGGCCCGGCGATCAACCTCCAGACCGCCTGCTCGACCTCACTGGTCGCGGTGATCGTCGCCTGTCAAAACCTTCTGCTGCGCCAGTGTGATATGGCGCTGGCGGGCGGCGTGACGATTAATGTGCCCCACGCGGCGGGCTATCGCTACGTCGAGGGCGGCATTGCGTCGCCCGACGGCCACTGCCGCGCCTTCGACGCGCGGGCGGAAGGCACGGTCGCGGGCAATGGCATCGGCGTGGTGGTCTTGAAACGGCTCTCCGACGCGCTGGCCGACGGCGATGCCATTCAGGCCGTGATCAAAGGCTTCGCCATGAATAACGACGGCTCGCAGAAAGTGGGCTACACCGCGCCCAGCATCGACGGTCAGGCAGCGGTGATCGCCGAGGCGCTGGCGATGGCCGGAGTATCGCCCGAAACGATCTCGTATATCGAGACGCACGGCACCGGCACGCGGCTGGGCGATCCGATCGAGATGGCCGCTTTGACGCGCGTCTTTGAACCTGCCAGCCAGCGGAACAACACCTGCGCGATCGGCTCGGTCAAGACCAACATCGGCCACCTGGATACTGCCGCAGGCGTGACCGGGCTGATCAAGACCGTGCTGGCGCTTCAGCATCGCTGCATCCCGCCGAGCCTGCATTTCGAGCAGCCCAATCCGATGATCGATTTTGCGCGCTCTCCGTTTTATGTCAACACAAGCCGCGCAGAGTGGCACACCAACGGCACGCCACGGCGAGCGGGCGTTAGCTCGTTCGGCATCGGCGGCACCAACGCGCACGTCGTGCTTGAAGAAGCGCCGCCGGTCGCGCCGTCGGGAAGCGGGCGTAAGTGGCAGCTTGTCGCGCTCTCGGCGCGCAGCAGCGCGGCGCTCGAGCGGGCGGCGCTGAAGCTGGCGGCTCACCTGCGCCAGCACCCCGACCTGAATCTTGCGGACGTGGCCTACACCCTGCACGTCGGTCGGCAAGCGTTCGCCTACCGTCAAATCCTGGTCTGCCGCGACAGCGACGATGCGGTCGAGCTGCTAGAATCCCAAGATCCGCGCCAGGTCTTGAATCGCCAGCAGGAGCGCCAGGATCGAGCGGTCGTGTTTCTGTTTCCGGGGCAGGGCGCGCAGTACGTGCAGATGGCGCACGAGCTGTATCACGAGGAAGCCGCATTCCGCGAGCAGGTCGATCGCTGCGCGGAGCTGCTCAGGCCGCACCTGGGCCTCGACCTGCGCACGGTCCTGTATCCCGATGCGGACCACAGAGCCGAGGCAACGCAACAGTTGCATCAGACCTGGCTGACTCAGCCGGTGCTCTTTGTGATCGAGTATGCGCTGGCGCAGCTCTGGATGTCGTGGGGCGTGCAGCCCGTCGCGATGATCGGCCACTCGATCGGCGAGTACGTCGCGGCCTGTCTCGCGGGCGTGTTCAGCCTGGAGGACGCGCTCGCGCTGGTCAGCCTCCGAGGACGGCTGATCCAGTCGCTTCCGGCAGGGGCCATGCTGAGCGTGCCGCTGCCGGAGCAGACCGTGCTGCAATTGCTCGATGCAGAGGATTTCCGGCAGCTCTCGCTCGCGGCGGTCAACGCGCCCGCGCTGTGTGTTGTGGCCGGGCCGCACGCAGGCATCGAGCAGTTGGAGCGCCAGCTGGCCGAGCAAGGGCTGGATTGCCGCCGTCTGCATACGTCGCATGCCTTCCACTCGGCGATGATCGAGCCGATTCTGGAGCCGTTCATCGAGCAGATGAGCCGGATCAGCCTCCATCGGCCCAGGCTGCCCTACCTTTCGAACGTCAGCGGCACCTGGATCACCGCTGAGGACGCGACCGACCCGCGCTACTGGGCGCGGCATCTGCGCGCGCCCGTGCGCTTTGCGACGAGCCTGGAGGTGCTGCTGAGCGAGCCGGATCGCGTGCTGCTTGAGATTGGCCCTGGCCGAATGTTGAGCACGCTGGCCCGGCAGCAGGCGATCCCGAACCTGACGGTCCTCTCGTCGCTGCGGCATCCCCACGACCGCCAGCAGGATCTCGCGTTTCTGCTGCAAACGCTCGGCCAGCTCTGGCTCGCGGGCGTGCCGATCGATTGGACCCGGTTCTACGCCGATCAGCAGCGCAGGCGCGTCCACCTGCCGACCTACCCGTTCGAGCGCCAGCGCTACTGGATCGATCCGCCGAGCCGCGCGGCGCGCAGCCAGGAGCAGCTACTCACGCCCAACAGCGCTCTGAGCGATGGAGCGCCGCCGAGCGAAGCGCTGCACGGTCGTCCAGCGCTTGCCACGGCCTATGTCGCGCCGCGCAACGCGATCGAGCACAAGATCGCCGCGATCTGGCAAGATCTGCTCGGTATCGCGTCGGTCGGCATCCACGACAACT
This sequence comes from Herpetosiphonaceae bacterium, assembly GCA_036374795.1. Classification (NCBI taxonomy): domain Bacteria; kingdom Bacillati; phylum Chloroflexota; class Chloroflexia; order Herpetosiphonales; family Herpetosiphonaceae; species Herpetosiphonaceae bacterium. Next base: position 21,331 of record DASUTC010000312.1, on the reverse strand, counting down.
TCTTTGACCTCGGCGGTCACTCGCTGATGGCGACGCTGCTGGTGTCGCGGCTGCGCGAGGTCTTCCCGGTCGATGTGCCCGTGCGTGAGCTGTTCGAGGCAGGCACGGTTGCAGGCGTAGCAGAGATCATTGAAGCCAGACTGATCGAAAAATTGAACGATCTTTCCGAGGATGAAGCCCGTCTGTTGATCTAACCATCCGTCTTAAGCACAATGAAAGCGCATACGATGTCGAGCATAGAAGAGCCGTCAGATCAGCCCGAACTCTCGCCCGCCAAACGAGCGCTGCTGGAGAAATGGAAGCGCGGCGAGTTCGCGCGCAGCCACGAGGCAGACGCGATTCCTCTGCGCTCGCAGCAGAGCGACGTGCCCCTCTCACTCGCCCAGCAGCGCCTCTGGTTTCTCGATCAGCTCGTGCCCGACAGCCCGGCTTATAACATCTCGTTTGCGGTACGCCTCGACGGCCAGCTCGATCCGGCTGCCCTTGAGCGCAGCCTCCATGAGATTGTGCGCCGCCACGAGGTGCTGCGGACCACGTTTGCGCAAAATGCGGACGGGCAGCCGGTCCAGGTGATCGCTCCGGCCCTCAGCTACCCGCTGCCGGTCGAGGATCTGGTTGGCTGTCCGGTGCCTCCTCCGCCAGATCTGATCCAGGATCTCGTCAATCAGATCGCGCAGCGGCCCTTCGATCTTGGGCAAGGCCCGCTCTTCCGCGCAAAGCTGCTGCGGCTGAGCGATCGGATGCATCTGTTTGCGCTCTCGATGCACCACATCATCTCCGATACGTGGTCGATGGGCGTGTTCGTGCGCGAGCTGGCCGATCTGTACAACGCTTATGCCCAGGGCGCAAGCAGCCCGGTGGGCACCCCGCTGCCGATCCAGTACGCCGACTTCGCGGCCTGGCAGCGGCAATCGCTTCAGCAAGCGGTGCTTGAGCGACAGCTCGCCTACTGGCGCGCAGCGCTGGCTGATAGCCCGACGGTGCTCGACCTGCCGACCGATCATCCTCGTCCGCCGATTCAAACCTTTCACGGCGCGATGCGCTCGTTTGTCGTGCCCGCCGATGTGACCGAGGCGCTGCGGCAGGTGAGCCGCCAGGAAGAGGCGACGCTGTTTATGACGCTGCTGGCCGCCTTCCAGACGCTGCTCTACCGCTACAGCGGCCAGGACGATATTCTGGTTGGCTCGCCGATCGCGGGCCGCACCCGACCGGAAACCGAGCGGCTGATCGGCTTTTTCGTCAATACGCTCGTGCTGCGCGGCGATCTCTCAGGGCAGCCCGCGTTCCGCGAGCTGCTGCGGCGCGTGCGCGAGACAACGCTGGGCGCATACGCCAACCAGGATCTACCCTTCGAGCAGATGGTCGATCTGCTCCAGCCGGAGCGCGACATGAGTCGCAACCCGCTGTTTCAGGTGATGTTCGTGCTCCAGAACACGCCGATGCCCGCCTTGCAGCTTCCCACGCTGAGCATGAGCATGGTGCCCGCCAGCAGCGGCACGGCCAAGTTCGATCTCTGGCTCTCGGTGACGGAGGCCGACGACACGCTGCTGGCGGTGCTTGAGTACAACACCGACCTGTTCGAGGCTGCGACGATCGAGCGGCTGATCGGTCATTTTCAAACCCTGCTGCCTGGCATCGCCGCCGATCCGCGCCTGCCGATCACCCGGCTGCCGCTGCTGAGCGACGCTGAGCGGCAGCAATTGAGCGCCTGGAATCGCACGCGGGTGCCTTATCCGCCGGATCGCACGCTGCACGAGCTGGTCGAAGCGCAGGCCGAGGCAACGCCGGATGCTGCCGCGCTGATCTTTGGCGACACCAGCCTGAGCTACCGCGAGCTGAACCAGCGGGCCAATCAACTGGCGCATCACCTCCGCGCGCTTGGCGTTGGCAACGAGACGCCGGTCGGTGTGTGCGTGGAGCGCTCGCTTGAGCTGGTGATCGCGCTGCTGGCGATCCTCAAAGCGGGCGGCGCGTACGTGCCGCTTGATCCGGGCTATCCCGCCGAGCGGCTCGCGTTTCTGATCAAGGATTCTCAGGTACCCGTGCTATTGACCCAGCAGCACCTTGACGCTCGGCTGCCCGACCATCAGGCGGCTGTGCTGCATGTCGCCGCCGCCGCCGACCAGATCGCACGCTGGCCGACGACCAATCCTGTCGGCACGAGCGATCCCGATCGCCTGGCCTACATCATCTACACGTCGGGATCGACCGGCCAGCCCAAAGGCGCGATGAACAGCCACGGTGCGATCGTCAACCGGCTGCTGTGGATGCAGGACGCCTACCGGCTGACGCCCGCCGATGCGGTGCTGCAAAAAACGCCGTTCAGCTTCGATGTCTCGGTCTGGGAGTTCTTCTGGCCGCTGATCGCGGGCGCGCGTCTGGTGGTCGCCGTGCCCGAAGGCCACAAAGACCCGGCCTATCTCGCGGCGCTGATCGCCGAGCAGCAGATCACGACGCTGCATTTTGTGCCCTCGATGCTCCAGGCGTTTCTCGACGAGCCTGAGATCGCGCGCTGTCGCTCGCTGCGCCGTGTGATCTGTAGCGGCGAGGCGCTCTCGCTTGAGCTACAGCAGCGCTGCTTCGCGGGCCTGGACGCCGAGCTGCATAACCTGTACGGTCCCACCGAGGCCGCCGTCGATGTCACCGCCTGGGCCTGCGAGCGCGACAGCGCCCGGCGTGCGGTCCCGATCGGACGACCGATCGCCAACACGCAGATCTATCTGCTGGATGCGTACCTTGAGCCGGTGCCGGTCGGTATTCCGGGCGAGCTGTACATCGGCGGCGTGCAGCTTGCGCGCGGCTACTGGCAGCGTCCCGACCTGACCGCCGAGCGCTTCATCCCCGATCCGTTCAGTAGTATTCCTGGCGCGCGTCTCTATCGCACCGGCGATCTGGCGCGCTATGCGTCTGACGGCGCGATCGAGTACCTGGGCCGGATCGATCAGCAGGTCAAGCTGCGCGGCTTCCGCATCGAGCTGGGCGAGATCGCGGCCACCCTGCGCCAGCATCCCGCCGTCCGCGAGGCCATCGCCACGGTGCGCGAGGATGCGAACGGCCATCGACGGCTGGCGGTGTATGTCGTGCCGGAGCAGAACCAAGAACGGGCGTCCTCTGGACACGCCAAGAACCAAGATGCCGAGCCGGACGGTTCCAGGTTCCGGGTGCCCTCTGGGCGTCTTGGTTCTATGGTGGCTGAGCAGGTTCAAACCTGGCAGCAGGTCTTCGACACAGCCTATGCCGAAACCAGGCCGGATGCCGATCCGACGTTCAATATCGTTGGCTGGAATAGCAGTTTTACCGGCGAGCCGCTGCCAGCCACGGCGATGCGCGAGTGGGTCGATCAGACGGTCGCGCGGGTTCGCAGCCTCCGACCGCGACGGATACTCGAAATTGGCTGCGGCACCGGATTGCTGCTCCACCGGCTCGCGCCCGACTGTGCGTGCTACATCGGCACGGACATCTCGGCGGTCGCGCTTGAGACGCTCAGCCAGCAGGTTGCGGCCCGTGGGCTGACGCAGGTCGCGCTCCATCAGCGGCCCGCCGACGATCTGGACGGCCTGGCGGACAGCGCTTTCGACGTGGTGATCCTCAACTCGGTCGTACAGTATTTTCCGGGTGTGGAGTACCTTGTCGGGGTGCTGGAAAACGCGGCGCGGGTGGTTGCTCCGGGCGGGCACATCTTTGTCGGCGATGTGCGGAGCCTTCCGCTGCTGGAAGCCTTTCACGCCGCCGTGCAGCTCTTCCAGGCGAACGACGACCTGCCGACCGCGCAGCTCCGGCAGCGGGTGCAGCGCGCGCTGCTTCAGGAGCAAGAGCTGGCGCTCGATCCGGCTTTCTTCACCGCGCTGATGCGCGAGATTCCGCGCATCGGCCATGTCGCGATGCAGCTCAAGCGTGGACACGACCACAACGAGCTGACCAGGTTCCGCTATGATGTGACGTTATCGATCGACACATCGCCGCACGCTACCGCCGAGCAGCCGGGGCGCGACTGGCGGCAGGCGCAGATGACGCTGACGGCGCTGCGCCAGGAGCTACGCGAGCACGCGCCGTTGTCGCTGCGGATCGTCAATGTGCCCGACGCGCGGCTCCGCGACGAGATCCGCGCGCTGCGGCTGCTCGACAGCCCGACGCCGCCAGCAGCGGTCGGCGAGCTACGCGCGGCGCTGGCAGACCGACCGGCGGAGCAGGGCGTTGATCCTGAGGCGTTCTGGGCGCTTGAAGACGAGCTACCCTACACCGTCAGCATCTTCTGGTCTGGAACGGGCACGGATGGCTGCTACGATGTGCTGCTGCGGCACACCGCGCAGCAGGCAGATGTGGCCGTGGCGCTGCCGGATGAAGCGGCCAGCGGGGAGCGCGCGGCGTGGAGCGGCTACGCCAACAATCCGTTGCAGGCCCGGCTGACGCGCCAGTTGACGCCAATTCTGCGCGGCTATCTTCAGGAGCACCTGCCCGACTACATGGTGCCGACGACCTTCGTGCTGCTGGAACGGCTGCCGCTGCTGCCGAACGGCAAGATCGATCGGCAGGCGTTACCGCCGCTGCCGCTGCTGGAGCTAGAGACGGAGAGCGTCGCGCCGCGCACCGCTGTCGAGCATGCGCTGGCCCACATCTGGCGACACGTGCTGAACGTCGAGCGCATCGGCATTCACCACAACTTCTTCGCGCTCGGCGGCGATTCGATCCTCAGCCTTCAGATCATCGCGCGCGCCAAACAGGCTGGCCTTCAGATCACCACCAAGCAGATCTTCCAGCACCAGACGATCGCCGAGCTGGCAGGAGTCGCCGTCCCGCTCACGTCGACCGGAGCGCAGCACGCCGATGGCCCTGCGCTGCCGCAGGCGGAGGGCACCGCGCCCGCCGATGGTCCGCTGATCCGGCTTAGCCAGCAGCAGCTCGACCAGCTTCGCGCGACACGGGGCGAGATCGAGGATCTGTATCCGCTCGCGCCGGTTCAAGAGCATATGCTGCGCCGGTACCTGGCTGCTCCTGAGCCAGGGTTGTATCTGGTCTATGGTATCTTGTTCCTCCAGCCGGTGAACCTCCCGGCATTCCGGCGGGCATGGCAGCAGGTGGTGAATCGCCAGGCGGTGCTGCGTACCTCGTTCGTGTGGGAAGGCGTCGACCAGCCGTTCCAGGTGGTGCATAAACAGGTCCACCTCCCGATCGAGCAGTACGACTGGCGCGGGCTGTCGCCGGATGAGCACCAGGAGCGACTGGCCGCCTACATCGAATCGATCCGCCAGCAGGGCTTCGACCTGACGCAAGCGCCGCATACGCGCATGGCGCTCTTCCAGGTGTCGGAGGAAGCCTATCAGTTTTTCTGGGGCTTTAACTTCATGCTTCAGGATGGCTGGAGCTTTCCGCTGGTGATGAAAGATTTCTTCGACTGTTACGACGCGGCGTGCGCGGGCCGCGAGATGCCGCAATCCGTCCCGCAGCCGTATCGCAGCTATATTGCCCATCTGCACCGGCTCGATCTGACCGAGGCCGAGCGCTTCTGGCGCAAGACGCTGAAAGGATTTCGAGCGCCAACGCCGCTGGCGGCGCGCGCCCCTGGCAATCGGCCCTGCGGCGGCAATGGATTTGTTCAACGGCATGTCAGGCTGTCGGTGGCGACGACCAAGGCGCTTCAAGCGCTGGCCCAGCAGCAGCAGCTCACGCTCAATACGCTGGTTCAGGGAGCCTGGGCCGTGCTGATGGCGCGCTACACCAGCGCGCAGGAGGTGCTCTTCGGCAGCACCGTCGCCGGGCGCTCCGTCGATCTGCCGGGGATCGAGGCGATGATCGGCTCGTTCAACAACTTCCTGCCGACGCGGGTCAGGCTCTCTCCCGACACGCCGCTGCTGACATGGCTCCGCGAGCTTCAGCTCCAGCAGGTCGAGCAGCGCCAGTATGAGTACACGCCGCTGGTCAAGATCAAGGCGTGGAGCGACGTTCCTGCCGATCAAGCCTTGTTCGAGACGTACCTGACCTTCGAGAACTTTCCCGTCGAGGCCGCCATTCTGGAACGAAGCGCCACCTGGATGGAGCATGTCGCGAGTGAAACCCAGACGGAGCATGCGCTCAGGGTGACGGTCTGGCCGTTCCGCTCGCTGTCGATCTACATCTCGTACTACGAGCGCTGCTTCGACGATGCGACCATCAGGCGGATGCTTAAGCATTTTGAGCAGCTCTTGGAAGGCATGGCTGGCAATCCGCATCAGCGATTGGGCGCGTTAGCCAGCCTGATCGAGTTCTGATACCATCCCGACGTTCGGCGATCGAATCGATACAGGCCGTGCTCGGCGCGGCACATGATGATCACCTTGAGATCAGGCATGCAGATATGAACGATCTAGCGACGCGATTGGCTGAGCTGTCTCCCGAACAGCAGACACGTCTGGCGCAGACGATCCGGCAGCAGCCAGGCACGTTTAACGCCTTTCCCGTATCATTTGCCCAGGAGCGCCTCTGGTTTCTCGACCAGCTCGCACCGGGCTTGCCGCTGTACAGCGTGCCGATCGCCGTCCACCTGAGCGGCTCGCTTCAGGTCGCTGCGTTCTCCAGCGGCCTCAACGCGCTGATTCAGCGCCATGAGTCGCTGCGCACGACGTTTCTGGCGATCGACGGCGAGCCGATCCAGGTCGTTGCGCCAACGCTTCAGATCGCGCTGCCAGTCGTCTCGCTGATGCACGTGCTGTCGAGCGAGCAGGCGGCTCAGGTGCAACGGCTGGCCGTCGAGGCAGCGCAGCAGCCATTCGATCTGGCGCAGGGACCGCTGGTGCGCGCGACGTTGTTCCAGATTGCGCCCACGGAGCATGTCTGCCTGCTGCTGCTGCACCACATCATCTGCGATGGCTGGTCGCTGGGCGTGCTCCTGCGCGATCTCGCCGCCTGCTACGACGCAGCCCTGGCTAGCCGCGCTCCGACGCTGCCGGAACTGCCGATCCAGTATGCCGATTATGCCGTCTGGCAGCGCCAGGCGCTCCGCGATGCCGTGCTTGAGCGGCACCTGAGCTACTGGCGGCAGCAGCTAGGCGAGGCTCCAACACTGCTAGAGCTGCCGACCGACTACCCGCGCCCGACGTCGCTGGCGTTTCCCGGAGCGGCACACCGCTTTGAGCTTACGCCGGAGGTGGTCGCAGGACTCCATGCGCTCAGTCGTCAGGCGGGCGTGACGCTCTTTATGACGCTGCTGGCGGCCTTTCAAACGCTCTTGCTGCACTATACCGAGCAGACCGACCTGCTGATCGGCACGCCCATCGCGGGACGGCGGCGGGTCGAGACTGAGGGGCTGATCGGCTGCTTCGTCAATACGCTCGTGCTGCGCGCCGATCTCAGCGGCGATCCAGGCTTTCGTGCCCTGCTCCAGCGGGTGCGCACGACGACGCTTCAGGCGTACGCGCATCAAGATCTGCCGTTCGAGCGTCTGGTAGCCGAGCTTCAGCCGGAGCGCAGCCTGCACTATGCGCCGCTGATCCAGGTGATGTTCGTGCTGCATAACATGCCGCTGCCACCCCTGGAGCTACCTGGACTGACGATGCGCCGCCTGCCGGTGAGCACCGGCGCGGTGCAGTACGATCTCACGCTGAAGCTGGAAGAGGCCGATCACGCGCTGGCAGGCGAGATCGAATATCGCTCCGATCTCTTTACCGTGGAGACGATCAGGCGCATGGCCGGGCATTTTCAGACCGTGCTGAGCGCGCTGCTCGCCGACCCTGACCGGCGGATTGCGGAGGTCGCGCTGCTGACGAAGGCCGAGCGCCAGCAGCTTCTTGTCGATTGGAATGCGACGCAGGCCGCGTTTCCTCAGAGCCGCTGCCTTCACCAGCTTGTCGAGGCGCAGGCTGCGCGCGCACCCGCTGCTATCGCTGTGGTATGTCACGATCAGCGGCTCACGTACCGCGAGCTGAACGAGCGCGCGAATCAGCTCGCGCATCACCTGCGCCGGTTGGGCGTCGGCGGGCGCCCTCAGGGCGAGGTGCCGGTGGGCGTCTACCTCCATCGCTCGCCCGATCTGATCGTGGCGCTGCTGGGCATTCTTAAGGCGGGCGGCGCGTACGTGCCGCTTGATCCGGTGTATCCCGCCGAGCGCATTCGATTCATGCTTGAGGATGCCGGAATGCCGGTGCTGCTCACAGAAGAGCGGCTATCAGGCGGGATCGCCGTGCAGGGCGTTCAGATCGTTCGCGTCGATGCCGACTGGGAGCGGATCGCCCAGGAGCGCGCCGACGATCTCTCCGGCGATGTCACGCCTGAGAACCTGGCGTATGTCATCTATACCTCCGGCTCGACCGGACGGCCCAAGGGTGTGAGCTGTCATCACGCGGGAGTCGTCAACCTCTTGAGCGATTTCACGGGCCGACAGCCGATCATGGCGGGCGATGCCTGTAGCTGCTGGACCAGCGTCAGCTTCGATGTGTCGGTCTATGAGATCTGGTCCGCGCTGATCGCTGGCGGCGCGCTGCATCTCGTGCCCGACGATGTGCGCGCCGATGGACCGGCGTTTCTCGCCTGGCTGGCGACGCATCGTATCCGGAGCGCGTACGTGCCGCCGTTTCTCGTGCAGGATCTTGCGAGTCGGCTCGACCAGACGGCAGCGTCCTTCGCGCTGCATCGGCTGCTGGTGGGCGTTGAGCCGATCCCGGAGCGGCTGCTCGCGGCGATCAGCCACCGGCTGCCTGAGCTGCGCATCATCAACGGGTATGGCCCGACCGAAGCGACGATCTGCGCGACGCTCTATGATGTGCCGCCCGGCAGCACCCGCGCCGGTTTTACACCGATCGGTCGTCCCGTGCAGAACAGCGAGATCTACCTGCTGAATCGCCACCTGCAACCTGTGCCCGTTGGGATGATCGGCGAGGTGTATATCGGCGGGGTTGGGCTGGCCTATGGCTATCTCAACCAGCCCGCCCTGACCGCCGAGCGGTTCATCCCGCATCCCTTCGGCCAGCCAGGACGCCGACTCTACCGAACGGGGGATCGTGCCCGCTATCTGCCGGATGGCAACATCGAATTTCTGGGCCGCAGCGACCACCAGATCAAGCTGCGTGGTTTCCGGGTCGAGCCGGGCGAGATCGAGGCGGCGCTGCGCCAGCACGAGGCGGTGCGCGATGTCGTCGTCATGGTTCGTGAGGATCGCCCTGGTGATAAACGGCTGGTAGCGTACGTCGTAGAACAAAGAGCGGGCGCCATGCTGGTGCCCTTTGAGCATGGGCGCACAAGCGAGCAAACGGACAACCGAGAACCTGGAACTCCGACCTCAGAACTGCGCACCTATCTCAAAGATCGCCTGCCCGACTACATGGTGCCGAGCGCGTTCGTCTTCCTCGATGCCCTACCGCTTGCGCCCAGCGGCAAAGTAGACCGGCGCGCGCTGCCCATGCCGGAGGCGACACGGGACGCCACACAGACGTTTGTCGCGCCGCGCACGTCGGTCGAGATCGACATAGCAGGCATCTGGTCCGAGGTCCTCAGCGTCGCGCAGATCGGCATCCACGACAACTTTTTTGACCTGGGCGGTCACTCATTGCTGGCGACACAGGCCATAGCCCGGCTACGCGCTCGGTTTCAGGTGGAGCTTCCCGTGCGCGCGCTCTTTGAAGCGCCGACGATCGCCGAGCTTGCGGTCGCGATCGTTCAACGGCAGGCGGCGCAGCTTGACCAGGCCGTGCTCGCGCAGATGTTAGCGGAGCTAAACGAGCTTTCGCCCGATGCCGTGCGGGCGCTGCTGAGCGGCGACGCCCCAGGCGACGTATGATCGATAGCGAGAACTAAGAAGAAATCAAAGCTCGAAACTTGAAACTTGAAACTTGAAACTCGAAACTCGGAACATGGTCAGAAGGAGATCGCGATGAGTCAGCCACCTAAGAAACCGGATATTAAGACCTTGGGCGTGCTCAAGCGCCAGACCGTAACGGTGTCAGAGCACCACCTGATCAGGACGAGTCACCTCTGGACCGGCGAGACGCTTCCGCTGGTGATCGAGCCTGCCGTGGATGGGCTTGACCTGCGCGCCTGGGTGGCGAGTAACCGAGGATTTATCGAAAGCCAGCTTTTGAAATTCGGCGGCATCCTGTTTCGGAATTTCCAGATTCGGACGGAGACGGAGTTCGAGCAGTTGATCACCGCCGCCTCTGGCACGCCGCTGGCGTACAACGACCGCGCCACGCCCCGCAGCCAGATCACCAGTCATATTTTCACGTCAACCGATTATCCAGCCGATCAGCAGATCGAGCTGCATAACGAAAGCTCCTACGCGCATACCTGGCCGCTCAAGATCTTCTTCTTCAGCCAGATCGTCGCGGCAGAGGGCGGCGCAACGCCCATCGCCGACTCGCGCCAGATCGTTGCGCGGATCGATCCGGCGATTCGGCAGCGCTTCATCGAGAAGCAGGTCATGTATGTCCGAAACTTCGGCCAGGAGTTCGGCTTGCCCTGGCAGACCGTGTTTAACACGACCGATCGCGCGACGATGGAAGCGTTTTGTCGCAGCGCCGATATTGCGGTTGAGTGGAAAGACGAGCAGCGTCTCAGAACGCGCCAGATTCGCCCGGCGGTTGCCAGACATCCAAGCACCGGCGACATGGTCTGGTTCAACCAGGCAACGGCGTTTCATGTTTCGACGCTGGCAGCGGCCACCCGCGATCTGCTGCTCGGCGAGTACGCGCCGGACGAGCTGCCGAAGAACGTGTTTTATGGCGATGGGACGCCGATTGAAGATGACGTGCTCGATCATATTCGCGCGATCTACCGGCAGGCAACCGTCGCCTTTCCGTGGCAGCCGGGGGATCTTCTGATGCTCGACAATATGCTGGTGGCGCATGGTCGCGCTCCATTCGTCGGGCCGCGCAAAGTTCTCGTAGGCATGGCCGAGCCGTGCAGTTGGCAGGCGGTCGCCTAGCGCTGTGGAGCCACAAACGTGCAGATACTAGAAGGATTGCGACTCTCGCCGCAGCAGCAGCATCTCTGGCTGCTGCACCAGATCGACGGGAGCGGGCCGTATCGCTGCCAGTGCGCGGTGCTGATCGAGGGGCAGCTCGATCTGCCGACGCTTCAGGCTGCGCTGCGCGACGTGGTTCGCCAGCACGAGATCATGCAGACCACGCTGCGCCGGCTTGTCGGCATGAGCCTGCCGCTTCAGGTCGTGACGCCCGCCGACATCCAGCCCCTTGAAACGCACGACCTGTCGCGCTCCGATCCGCGCGAGCAAGCGCTGCGCCTGGCTGCCCTGTCCGATGCGCTGAAGCAGGAGCCGTTCGACCTTGAGCACGGGCCGCTGCTCCACGCCGCGCTCGCGGCGCTCGCGCCACGCCGACATATGCTGCTGATCGGCGCGTCTGCGCTCTGCACGGATGCGATCGGGCTGGATCGGCTGGTTGAGCAGCTTGGCCGCCGCTATGACGCGCATCGAGGAAACCAGCAGCCAGCGGACGAGCCGATCCAGTACCTCGATCTGATCGAGTGGCAGCATGAGCTGCTGGAGTCGGAGGATGCCGCAGCCAGCCGCGACTACTGGCGGGCGCAGCAGGACGCCGCGCCGCTGAGCGTGACGCTGCCGTTCGAGCAGCCGCCGCCGGACCCGCAGGTATTGACCCCGCAGGCAGTGCCGCTGACGATCGATCCCGACCTGGCAGAGCGGCTCGCGGCGCTGGCGCAGCGCTATCAGGCGCGCCTCGCCGATTGCCTGCTGGCCTGCTGGCAAATCCTGCTGTGGCGACTCACCGGCGAATCGGCGATGCGCGTCACGGTCGCGGTCGACGGTCGCTCCTACGAAGGGCTGGAGGACGTGGTCGGCGTCTTCGCCAGGTATCTGCCGATCCGCTGCGATCTGACGCCCGGCAGCCAGCTTAGCGAGCTGATGGCGCAGGCGGCGCAGGCGTGCGACGAGGCGCGCGATCGACAGGAATATTGGAGCTGGAAACACCTCGTGCCAGCCGACGACGCGGCCCAGTGGTCGTCGTTCTGGCCGATCGCGTTCGACTATCACGAGCAGGCAGGCGGCTATCGCGGCGCGGATGTGACGTTTTCTGTCGATCAGCGCTATGCCTGTCTCGACCGCTTCAAGCTCAAGCTGAGCTGCACGCGCCGCGCCGATGCGCTGCACGCCGAGATCCACTACGCGACGCATATCATCGACGCGCTGGATGCGCAGCGCCTGGCAGAATCGTTCCAGGCCCTGCTGCTGAGCGTGACCCGCGATCCAGCAGCGCCGATCAGCGCGCTGAACATCATCGGCAGCCGCGAGCGTCAGCAGCTTCTTGCCGCGCTCGATGCGACCCGCACGCCCTACCCGGAGCATCTGACCGTTCATCAGCTTTTTGAGCAGCAGGTCGCGCGCACGCCCGATCACCCGGCGGTGGTCTTTGCGGATCGCCATCTGACGTATGCCGAGCTGAATACGCGGGCCAATCAACTGGCGCGCTATCTCCTGCGTCTCGGCCTCGCAGCGCGTGAGGCGCTGGTCGGCATCTGCGTCGAGCGCTCGTTTGATATGCTGGTGGCGCTGCTGGCGGTACACAAGGCCGGAGCCGCGTACGTGCCGCTCGACCCCGACTACCCGCGCGAGCGGCTGGCCTTCTTGCTCGACGACACGGGCATCGGCGTGCTGCTGACACAGGAGCATCTCGTGTCGCTGATGCCGCCGAACGCGCCGCGCCTGGTCTGCCTCGACGTGGGGTGGCCGAGCATCGCGCAGGAAGCCGCCGACAACCCGCAGCGCGACGTGCAGCCTGGCGATCTCGCCTACGTGATGTACACCTCCGGCTCGACCGGGCAGCCCAAGGGCGTGATGATCGAGCACCGCAGCCTGGTCAATTATCTGTGCTGGGTCAATCGTTCATTATTCGCCACGCACGTGCCGTGGCTCCCGCTGGTGACAAAGCTGACCTTCGATGCCAGCCTGAAACAGGTGCTAGCCCCGCTGCTCCGTGGCGGCACGACCTGGGTGCTGCCCGCAGATAGCGCCATGCACCCGCCCGCGCTGGCGCAGGCGCTTGCCACGCGAGACACCGTCGCGCTGAACTGCGTGCCCTCGCTCTGGTCGGCGATCCTCGATGTGATCGAAGCGGATCGCACGATCCTGCATCATGCCCGACTGACCGATGTCTTCGTCGGCGGCGAGCAGCTACGTCCCGATCTCGTCAGGCGCAGCTTTGATCTGCTGCCGCAGCTTCGGCTGTGGAACCTGTACGGCCCGACCGAGACAACGGCTAACGCCAGCGCCGCGCTGATCGCCGACGCCAGCGCCGTGACGATCGGCCAGCCGATCGCCAACATGCAGATCTATGTCCTCGATCCGCGCCTGCAACCGCAGCCGATCGGCGTGCCGGGCGAGCTGTATATCGGCGGGGCGGGTGTGGCGCGGGGCTATCTCAACCGGCCCGACGGGACCGCCGAGGTTTTTCTCCCCGATCCGTTCGGCGGGTGCTATGCCCAAAGGGCACCCGGCGTGTCGGGCGCGCGGCTCTACAAGACCGGCGACCTCGCGCGCGTTCGCTCGGACGGCGCGATCGAGTTTCTGGGCCGCAGCGATCAGCAGGTCAAGCTGCGCGGCTACCGCATCGAGCTGGGCGAGATCGAGGCCGCGCTGATGCAGCATCCCGGCGTCGAGCAGGCCGTGGTCGTCCATCGCGCAGACGCCGCAGGGCACCAGCGGCTGATCGCCTACGCGGTACCGCGCCAGCGCTACCGGCCAACCATCGAGGGCCGCCCGCGCTATCCGCTGCCCAATGGCCTGGCGATTGTGCAGCAGAACAAGAACGAGACGGAGTATCTCTACCACGAGATCTTCGAGAAGCAGAGCTATCTTCAGCACGGCATCACGCTGCGCGACGGCGCGTGCGTCTTCGATGTCGGCGCGAATATCGGCCTGTTTACGCTCCTGGTGAGCCAGCAGTACCAGGACGTGCAGATCTATGCCTTCGAGCCGATCGGTCCGATCTTTCAGGCGCTCCGCATCAACGCCGAGCTGTACGCGGCCAACGTCCGATCGTTTCAGATTGGCTTGTCCGCGACGGAGACGACGGCGGACTTCACTTTCTATCCGCGCTACTCGATGATGTCGGGCCTGGCAGCCTACGCCAATCCCGACGACGAGGTTGAGGTCGTCAAGCAGTATTTGCTCAACGAGCAGCAGAGCGGAGCCACGACGACGCTGCTCGATCATGCCGAGGAGCTGCTGGAAGGACGCTTCAGCGGCCAGATCGCGACGTGTCGGCTGCGCCGTCTCTCGGACGTGATCCGTGAGCAGGCGGTCGAGCGGATCGATCTGCTCAAGATCGATGTGCAGCGCGCCGAGCTGGATGTGCTGCATGGCATCGACGCGGAAGACTGGCCCAGGATCGCGCAGATCGTGATGGAGGTCCACGACGCTCCCGGCCAGCCATCCGAAGGGCGTCTTGCCGAGGTGACAGGCATGCTGGAGCGTGTTGGCTACACGGTGGTCGTCGAGCAGGATGAGCTGCTCAAGCACACCGATCGCTACACGCTCTACGCCGTACGGGAGCAGCCCCGCCAGCCGATGCCCGCGCGATCATCGGTGGAGCGCGCATATCCGGCACCGCTACATAGCAGCGACCTGCGCCAGTTCTTGAACCGGCGGCTGCCGGAGTACATGGTGCCGACCACGTTTGTGCTGCTGGAGTCGCTGCCGCTGACGCCCAACGGCAAGCTCGACCGCCGCGCGCTGCCGGAGCCGGAGCAGGCGCGCGCCAACCTCGAAGCGTTGTATGTCGCGCCGCGTACGGCGCTCGAAGAGCAGATCGTTGCGATCTGGGCCGAGGTCTTCAAGCGCGAGACAATCGGCGTCTACGATAATTTCTTCGACCTCGGCGGGCATTCCTTGCTGGTGACGCAGGTTGTGGCCCGGCTGCGCGCCGCATTCGATGTCCAGCTTCCATTGCGCAGCATCTTTGAAGCGCCCACCATCGCTGGCCTCGCCGCAATGATCGCCCGGCGGCAGGGCCAGAGCGACGCTATCGCGCCCACCACAGCAGTTGAGTCAGAAACGAGAGACGCATGAACGATCTCCTAGCACAAATCGCCGATCTTTCTCCTGAAAAACGCCAGCTCCTACTGCAACGGATGCAGCAGAAACAAGGAACGGTGCCGCAGCAGCAGATCCTTCCTCAGCCGCGCCACGGCAACATCGTTCCCGTCTCCTACAGCCAGCAGCAGCTCTGGCTGCTCGATCAGATCGAGCCGGGCAATCCCGCATTTCATATCGCCGCGAGCGTCTATCTGCGCGGAAAGCTCGACCGTCGCGCGCTTGAATGGAGCATCAATCAGATCATCCGGCGGCATGAAAGCCTGCGGACCACCTTCGACGGCGCGCGCGAGGATCGAACACCGGCCCAGGTGATTGCGGCGGAGCTGTCGGTGCCGCTGTCGGCGATCGATCTTCAGGTGTTTCCCAGGGGTGAGCGTCACGCGCTCGCCCGACGCATGAGCGACGAAGACGCCGCGCGTCCGTTCGACCTGCGGCGCGGCCCACTGGTGCGCGCGACGCTCTTCTGCGTCGATCCGCACGAGCATCTTTTAGCGCTCACGATGCATCATATCATCGCGGATGGCTGGTCGCTGGGCATCTTTATTCGTGAGCTAACGCTGCTCTACCCGGCGGCGATTGCGGGCGCGGAAGATGCAGCCACGAGCGGCATCGCGCTGCCGGATCTTCCGATCCAATACGCCGACTATGCCCTCTGGCAGCGCGCATCGATCGCGGGCGCTCACCTGGACGAGCAGCTTCGCTACTGGACGCGCCAGCTCGCGGACGCCCCGCCGATCCTTGAGCTGCCGACCGACCACCCGCGCCCGCCGATGCAGACCTTTCGCGGCGCGCGTCAGTCGTCGCTCTTGCCGCCAGCGCTTACGACAGCGCTAACGGCGCTCAGCCAGCGCGAAGGCGCGACGCTGTTCATGACGCTGCTGGCGGCCTTCCAGATCTTGCTGGCGCGCTACACCGGCCAGGATGATATTGTGGTCGGCTCGCCGATTGCGGGGCGCAACCGAGTGGAAACCGAGCGCGTGATTGGCTGCTTTGTCAATACGCTCGTGCTGCGGACCAACCTTTCGGGCAGCCCCGGCTTCCGCGAGGTCGTGCAGCGCGTCCGCAACGTGTGTCTTGAGGCTTACGCGCACCAGGAGCTTCCCTTTGAGAAATTGCTGGAACACCTGCAACCGGATCGGGCGCTGAGCCACACGCCGCTGTTCCAGGTCTTCTTCAATATGCTCAACTTGCCCGACAGCGTGATCGAGCTGCCGGGGCTGACCGTCGAGACGGTGGCATCCGACGAGCTTGGCGCGAAGTTTGATCTGACGCTCTATGTGCAGGAGCAGGCCGGTGGAATCGCTCTGAATCTGGTCTATAACGCCGAGCTGTTCGGCCCGGCGCGCATGGCTGCGCTCCTGCAACAGTTCGAGCAACTCCTGACGCACGCCGTCGAGCAGCCCGACACGCCGATCGCCGCGTTTTCGCTGGTGACGCCTGGCATGCGGCGGGTGCTGCCCGACCCGACCATCCCACTCGATCCCACCTGGGAGGGCGCGGTCCACACGTTGTTTGCCGAGCACGCGCGGCGCGTGGGAGCGGCTCTGGCCGTCGTCGATCGCGAGACGACCTGGACGTACGACGCGCTTGATCGGCGCAGTAATCAGCTTGCGAACGCGCTCCTGGCGCGTGGAATGCAGCGCGGCGATGTCGTCGCGATCTACGCCCACCGCAGCGCGGCGCTGGTCTGGGCGCTGCTGGGCGTGCTCAAAGCGGGCGCGGCCTTTACCATGCTTGATCCCGCGTACCCCCCCGCGCGGCTGGTCGACTACCTGCGCGTGGCACAGCCCAGGGCGCTGATTCAGCTTGAGGCGGCGGGCGAGCTGCCGGAGGCGCTGGCGGCGTTCGTCTCGACGCTGGGCTGCTGGACGTTGACGCTGCCTGAGCGGGCGGAGATGGCTCACGCGCTGCTGGCATGCTCGGAGGACGATCCGGCGGTCGTCGTCGGGCCGGATGACATCGCCTGTATTGGCTTCACCTCCGGCTCGACCGGCCTGCCCAAAGGGATTCTTGGTCGGCACGGCCCGCTGACGCACTTTCTGCCGTGGCAGCGGCAGGCGTTCGGCCTCAATGCGGAGGATCGTTTTTGCCTGCTCTCGGGCCTGGCGCTCGATCTGCTCCAGCGCGAGATCTTCACGCCGCTGTGCATCGGCGCTGCCGTGTACATTCCCGACTCGTCGGATATTGCCACGCCCGGACAGCTTGCCCGCTGGATGCAGCAGCACGCGATCAGCCTGATCTATGTCACACCGGCGATGGCGCAACTGCTGACCGAGCGACCGCAGGGGTTGGGTGCCGCGCAGCCCACGTTGAGCGCGCTGCGCTATGCGTTCATCGGCGGCGATATGCTGACCAGGCAGGACATCGCGCGGCTGCGCGCCATCGCGCCCACGGCGACTGTGATCAACTCCTATGGCGCGACGGAAACACAGCGCGCGGTTGCCTGGTACGTCGTGCCCGGCGAAGAGCGTCCGGAGGCGCTGCGCGAGCGCTCAAAAGAGACGCTCCCGGTCGGTCAGGGCATTCCCGACGTGCAACTGCTGATCGTGAACCAGGCAGGCAGCCTGGCCGCGATCGGCGAGGTCGGCGAGATCCATTTTCGCAGCCCGCATCTCGCCAAAGGCTACCTCGGCAACGATGCGCTGACGCAGGAGCGGTTTATCGCCAATCCGTTCACCGGACAAGCCGACGATCGCTTGTACAAAACCGGCGATCTCGGTCGCTACCTGCCCGATGGGACGATTGAGCTGCTGGGCCGCGCCGACCATCAGGTGAAGATTCGCGGCTTTCGGATCGAGCTGGGCGAGATCGAGGCCGTGCTCAGCCAGCATCCAGCGGTCGATGACCGGGTGGTGCTGGCGCGTGAGGATCTACGTGGTGAAAAACGGCTTGTCGCGTATGTTGTACCACGCAAAGAACCGGGTGCCCTCTGGGCGCACAAAGAAGCAGATTCAGAAGAATCGTGTTCTTTGTTCTCGGTTCTTGATTCTGCCGCCTTGCGGCAGCATGTCGGCGCGCGCCTGCCCGCCTACATGGTGCCGAGCGCGTTCGTGCTGCTCGACGCGCTGCCGGTGACACCCAACGGCAAGCTCGATCGCAAAGCGCTGCCCGTGCCCGACTGGTCCCGATCGGACCTGGCGGACTCGTTTATCGCACCGCGCACGCCGCTTGAGGCCGAGGTTGCCGCGATCTGGGCCGACGTGCTGAAACTGGATCGAGTCGGCATCCATGATAACTTCTTCACGCTGGGCGGTCACTCGCTGCTGGCGGTGCAGTTGGTCGCGCGGCTCCGCGATCGATTCGGGGTCGAGCTGCCCTTGCGCAGCCTGTTCGAGATGCCGACCGTGGCCGAGCTTGCCGCTGCTATCGCGCAGCGCACGGCTGAGCATCAGGCCGCTGCCCCAGCCACGAGCCAGATACCGGCGATCCAGCCGGATCGCGCGCGGCGCTACGAGCCGTTTCCGCTCACCGACATTCAGCAGGCGTACTGGATCGGGCGGAGCGCGGCGATGGAACTGGGCAACATCGCCACCCACATCTACCTCGAAGTCGAGAGCGACGCGCTGGATCTGGCACGTCTGGCCCACGCCTGGCGGCGGCTGATCGAGCGCCACGACATGCTGCGGGCGATCGTGCTGCCGGATGGTCGGCAGCAGATTCTGGAGCAGGTGCCGCCTTATGAGATCGAGATGCTGGACCTCCGCCCGCACGAGGCGTCGGTACGGGCGGCGCAGCTTGACGCCGTGCGCCAGCAGATGTCGCATGCCGTGCTCCGGCCCGACCGCTGGCCCTTGTTCGAGATTTGCGCCTCGCAGATCGACGATACGCAGATCCGGCTGCATATCAGCATCGATATGCTCATCGCCGATGCCTGGAGCCTGCGGCTGCTGATCGGCGAGCTGGCACAGCTCTATCGTGATCCGCAGCGCGTGTTTGCGCCGCTTGAGCTGTCCTTTCGCGACTATGTGCTGGCCGAGCGCGTGCTCCATGACTCCGAGCAGTACCGGACGGCCCAGGAGTACTGGCGCAGGCGCTTGCCGCTGCTGCCGCCGCCGCCGGAGCTGCCGCTCGCAAAACAGCCTGGCACGATCGCGCAGCCTCGATTTGTGCGGCGGAGCAGCCGGCTGGAGCCCGATCGCTGGCAGCGGATCAAGGATCGCGCGACGCGGGCGGGCCTGACAGCTTCGGCGGTGCTGCTCGGCGCGTTCGCCGATATGCTGGCGACGTGGAGCAAAACGCCGCGCTTTACGATCAATCTGACGCTGTTTCATCGTCTGCCGCTTCATCCGCAGGTCAACGACCTCGTCGGCGACTTTACCTCGGTCACGCTGCTGGGCATCGATCACGGCAGCGCGCTGCCCTTCGAGGAACGGACGCGGCAGATTCAGCAGCAGCTCTGGGACGATCTCGAACATCGCGCTGTCAGCGGCGTCGCGGTGCTGCGTGAGCGCGCCCATAGCCAGGGCGACGTGCTGAGCACGGCGATGCCGGTGGTCTTTACCAGCACCCTGAACCTGATGCAGCCAGCCCAGGAAGCGTCGCAGGTACAGACCTTCGGCAATGTCGTCTATAGCAGCGGCCAAACGTCGCAGGTCTGGCTCGATCATCAGGTGACGGAAGATCGCGGCGCGCTGGTTTTCAACTGGGACTCCGTGGACGAGCTGTTCCCCGCCGATCTGATACAGGAGATGTTCGACGCCTACTGTGGTCTGCTGCACCAGCTTGTGGACGACGAGGCGCGCTGGCAGGCGACCGCCCGGCAGCTTGTGCCGCCTGCGCAGCTTGCACAGCGCGCGGCGATCAACATGACCGACGCGCCCGTGAGCGACGCGCTGCTGCACACCCTGTTCGTCGAGCAGGTTCATTTGCGACCCGATCAGCCCGCGGTGATCGCTCCAGGTCGGACGCTGAGCTACCAGGAGCTTGACCGCCGCGCGCAGCAGATCGGCCAGCAGCTCCGCGCGCACGATGTGCGGCCCAACACGCTCGTCGCGGTGGTGATGGAGAAAGGCTGGGAGCAGGTCGTGGCGGTGCTGGGCGTGCTTCAGGCGGGCGCGGCCTACCTGCCGATCGATCCGAGCCTGCCCCAGGAGCGGCTCTGGCATCTGCTCGATCACGGCCAGGCCGCGATCGTGCTGACGCAATCCTGGATCGAGCAACGGCTGACTTGGCCGCCGAACCTCCAGCGCATCCCGGTCGATCGGCAGCCGCCTGCGTCGCCGGACTTCGTGCCATCGCCAGCGGCGCAGCAGCCCGACGATCTGGCCTATGTGATCTATACCTCCGGCTCGACCGGGCTGCCCAAGGGCGTGATGATCGATCATCGCGGCGCGGTCAATACGATCCTCGACATCAACCGGCGCTTCCAGGTGAATGCCCGTGATCGCGTGCTGGCGCTCTCATCGCTGAGCTTTGATCTATCGGTCTATGACATCTTCGGCACGCTGGCGGCAGGCGCGACGATCGTCATGCCCGACGCGCGATCGGCCCTCGATCCGAGCCATTGGGCAGAGGTGGCCGTGCGCGAGCACGTGACAATCTGGAATTCGGTTCCGGCCCTGATGGAGCTGCTGGTCGAGTACGTCGCCGAGCGGCCTGCCCTGCTGCCCCACGACCTGCGGCTGGCGCTGCTGAGCGGCGATTGGATTCCGGTGTCCTTGCCCGAACAGATCAAAACCTTGCTCGGCGGCACGCAGGTGATCAGCCTGGGCGGCGCGACCGAGGCATCGATCTGGTCGATCGGCTATCCCATCGAGCAGGTCGATCCGGCCTGGAAGAGCATCCCCTATGGCCGTCCGCTGGCAAATCAGCAGTTTCATGTGCTCGACGAGCAGCTTGAGCCGTGTCCGACCTGGGTGCCCGGACAGCTCTATATCGGCGGGATCGGGCTGGCGCAGGGCTACTGGCGTGACCCGGAGAAAACAGCGGCCCGCTTCATCACGCATCCGCTGAGCGGCGATGGGCTGTACTGGACCGGCGATCTGGGACGCTACCTGCCTGACGGCACGATCGAGTTTTTAGGCCGCGAGGATTTCCAGGTCAAGATCCAGGGCTACCGGATCGAGCTTGGCGAGATCGAGGCCGCGCTGCTGGAATATCCGGGCGTGCGGTCGGCGGTGGTCACGGCTACGGGCGAGCGGCACGGGAATAAGCGGCTGGTCGCGTATGTCGTGGTAGAACAAGGGAACAAACGGACAGGTGAGGGCCTCACCGCAAGCATCCGCGCCCACCTCAAAGATCGATTGCCCACCTACATGGTGCCGAGCGCCGTGGTCGTGCTGGATGCGCTGCCGCTCA
>DASUTC010000311.1 GCA_036374795.1 Herpetosiphonaceae bacterium | reverse complement strand
CGCCGAGATACAGCTCGCCCACCACGCCCAGCGGCACCAGCGCCAGGTGCTGATCCAGCACATACGCCTGCGTATTCGCGATCGGCCCGCCAATCGAAGGCGGCAAGGGATCGCCGGAGACGATCTGCGCGGCGGTCGAATAGGTGGTGGTTTCGGATGGGCCGTACAGATTCGAGAGCCGGTAGTCGCTGGATTGCTGAAAGATCCGCTCGGCCAGCGCGGCGGAAAGCGGCTCACCCGCCAGATTCACGGCGCGGACTGTGGCGGGCAGCGGTGCGAGCCGCAGCCGTTCGTCAAGGACCGAGGGCACCGTATTGACCAGGGTGATCAGATCGGCGACGGATGGCGAGAGGTCGACCAGCGCATGCTCAACCAGGATGACGGTCCCGCCGCTGCTCAGCGGCACGAACAGCTCAAAGATCGACAGGTCGAAGCAGACGGAGGTGGCCGCCAGCACACCGGCCCGCTGCTCCGGGGTAAAGTAGGACTGTGCCCAGGCGATCAGGTTGACGGCGCTGCTATGCGGAATGGCGACACCTTTGGGGGTGCCGGTGGAGCCGGAGGTATAGATCACATAGGCCAGGTTGGCGGGCACCACCCCGGCGGGCAGGCAGGTCGTCGGCTGACCGGCGACCGCCTCCGCGACCCGCTCCAGGCACACCAGCGGCACCCCGGTTTCCGGCAGCCGCGTCGCCAGCGTTTCCTGGGTCACGCACAGCGCCACCTGCGCATCCCGCAGCACGAACGCCAGCCGCTCGGCTGGGTAGCTCGGATCGAGCGGCACATAGCAGCCGCCCGCGCTGAGGATCGCCAGCAGCGTCACCACCAGCTCCGGCGTGCGCTCCAGGCAGACGGCGACGCGCACCTCCGGCCCGACCCCAAGCGCCTGCAAGTAATGGGCCAGTTGATTGGCGCGGGCGTGCAGCGCGGCATAGGTCAGGGGCTGGTCGTCCTGCACGACAGCGATGGCAGCCGGGGTGCGCGCGGCCTGCTGGGCGACCAGTTCATGCAGGCAGCAGGGCGGAAACTCCGCCGCCGTAGCATTCCAGCGCTGGAGCAGCGCGTGCTCACGCGGCGTCAGCAGCGGCAGGCGCGCGATCGGCACTGTCGGATCGGCCACCAGCCCCGCCAGCACCACCGCGAAGTGCTCCGCCAGCCGCGCGATCGTCTCCAGTTGAAACAGATCGGTTCGATACTCAAAGGAGAGGCGCAGCCCGTCTGCGGTTTCACGCGCCGACAGCATCAGATCGAATTTGCTCGTGCCGCGCTCGATGTCCAGCAGCTCAAGCGTTAACTCTGACAGCCTTAAGGGCGGCAGCGGCGCGTTGTGGAGGACGAAGAGCACCTGGACGAGGGGAAGATGGCTGGTGCTGCGCTCCGGTTGGAGCGTCTGGACCAGATGCTCAAAGGGCAAATCCTGGTTGGCATACGCCTCCAACGTGCGCGTGCGGATACGCTGGAGCAGCGCGCGGCCAGTGGGATTGCCAGTCAGGTCGCAGCGCAGCACCAGCGTGTTGATGAAACAGCCGATCAGGCGTTCGGTTTCAACCCGCGTGCGACCCGCGACAGGCGTGCCAATCAGCAGATCGTGCTGCTGAGTGTAGCGCGACAGCAGCGCTGCGAACGCGCTCAGCAGCGTCATGAAGAGGGTCACGCCTTCTTGCCGACAGAATGCCTGGAGTGTCGCGGCTCGCTGCCGGTCAAGGCGCAGCGTGTAGGACGCTCCCTGGAACGCGGCGGTCGTGGGACGCACAAAATCGGTCGGTAGGTCGAGCACCTGCGGAGCGCCCGCGAGCTGCGCTTGCCAGAATGTTAGCTGGTGATTCGGCACCTCGCTCTCAATCCACCGGCGCTGCCAGACCGCGTAATCCGCATACTGGATCGGCAGCGGCGGCAGGGCGACTGAGCTATCCTGTGTGACGGCGGCAGCGTAGAAGGCGGCCAGATCTTGCACCAGCACACCAAGCGACCAGCCATCGCAGATGCTGTGGTGCAGAGTCAGAACCAGCACATGTCGGTCGGCGGCAAGCTGAAGCAGGTGCGCCCGAACGAGTGGCCCGCGCTGGAGATCGAACGGACGCTGCACGGCCTTGCTCAGTAAGCGCTGCACCTGGGCGGCTTGCTCGGATGGAGCCAGCGTGCTCAGTGTGGCTACGGGAAGCGGCAGTGTCAGCTTCGGCGCGATCACCTGGACAAGCTCGCCGTCGTGCGCGGCTCCACTCCGGGCGAAGGTGGTTCGTAGCACCTCATGGCGCTGGACAAGCTGTTCCAGGCTCTGCTGCAAGGCCTCCCGATGTAGCTGTCCGTTCAGCTCTACTGCCACGGGCACGGTATAGACCGCCGCCCCTGAGCTGTACTGATCCAGAAACCAGAACTGCTGCTGCGCGAACGAGAGCGGGAGCCTCTGCGTGCGCGCTACGGGCACGATCGGCAACTGCTGCTGCGGATCAGGCGCGCCAAGCTTCCTGCCGATCGCCGCCGCGAGATCGCCAACCCTTGGGCTCTCAAAGAACTCAAGAACCGAAAGCTGAACCTGGAAGGTGGCCTGGATGCGGGCGAGGACCTGGGTGGCGAGCAGCGAGTGGCCGCCCAGCGCGAAAAAGTTGTCCTGCACGCCGACGGTGTCGAGCTGCAACACCTCGGCCCAGATGCGCGCGACCTCCGCTTCCAGCCGCGTGCGCGGCGCGACATAGCCTTGCGCCAGTCCAGCGCGGCTGCTGTCGGGCACCGGCAGCGCACCGCGATCGAGCTTGCCGTTGGCATTCAGCGGCAGCGCATCCAGAAAGACAAACGCGCTCGGCACCATGTAGGCGGGCAATCGATCGTGCAGGTATGCTCTGAGTTCCGCGTGCAGGCCCTCACCCCGGCGCTGCGCGCCACCCCTCTCCCCTTGCCGAGGCGCGGGGGTGGTTTGGTTCTGGGTTTGCCCAGCGGGCACCCGTTCGTGGTTCTCTCCTACGACGTAGGCCACCAGCCGCTGGTCCGGGTGCCCGCCTGCGGGCGGCGTATCGTCGCGCAGCAGCACCACGGCCTCATGCACCGCCGCGTGCTGGCGCAGCACCGCTGCGATCTCGCCCAGCTCGATGCGGAAACCGCGCAGCTTGACCTGCTGATCTCGCCGCCCCAGGAACTCCAGCGCGCCATCCGCCCGCCGCCGCGCGCGGTCGCCGGTGCGGTAGAGCCGCGCGCCGGGGCGGGTGCCCGCTGGGCGGCTGAAGGGATCGGGCACGAACGTCGCGGCGGTCAGATCCGGTCGCTGGAGGTAGCCGCGCGCCACGCCCGCGCCGCCGAGATACAGCTCGCCCACCACGCCCAGCGGCACCAGCGCCAGGTGCTGATCCAGCACATACGCCTGCGTATTCGCGATCGGCCCGCCAATCGGGACCGTCTGCTCATGAGCGTCTGGCTGACAGCGCCAGTATGTCGCGTCAATCGTCGCTTCCGTCGGCCCGTACTGGTTGTACAGCTCCACATCGAGGCGCGCAAGACAACGGTTCTTAAGCTCGACGGAGAGCGGCTCGCCACCGCAGAAGATCCGCCTGAGCGAGGCGCAGCGCTCAAGGTGTGGCTCCGCGAGAATCATCTGGAGCATGGCTGGTCCAACGTGCGCTACGGTAATCGCCTGCTCCGCCATCAGCTCGACAAGGTACGCGCTATCCTGCTGCCCTCCCGGCTTTGCCAGAACCAGTTGTGCGCCGGAGATCAGCGTGCCAAAGATTTCCCAGACCGATATATCGAAGCTCGAAGACGCTTTGTGCAGAAATCGATCGTCCTGGCTGAGTGGGAACGTGGCCTGCCGCCAGCAGAGGTGGTTGCAAACGGACGCATGATCGATCATGACGCCTTTGGGGGTGCCGGTGGAGCCGGAGGTATAGATCACATAGGCCAGGTTGGCGGGCACCACCCCGGCGGGCGGGCAGGTCGTCGGCTGACCGGCGACCGCCTCCGCGACCCGCTCCAGGCATACCAGCGGCACCCCGGTTTCCGGCAGCCGTGCCAGCAGCGTTTCCTGCGTCACGCACAGCGCCACCTGGGCATCCCGTAGTACGAACGCCAGCCGCTCCGCCGGATAGCTCGGATCGAGCGGCACATAGCAGCCGCCCGCGCTGAGGATCGCCAGCAGCGCCACCACCAGCTCCGGCGTGCGCTCCAGGCAGACGGCGACGCGCACCTCCGGCCCGACCCCAAGCGCCTGCAAGTACTGCGCTAGTTGATTGGCGCGGGCGTGCAGCGCGGCATAGGGCAGGGGCTGGTCGTCCTGCACGACAGCGATGGCAGCCGGGGTGCGCGCGGCCTGCTGGGCGACCAGCTCATGCAGGCAGCAGGGCGGATAGTCCGCCGCCGTAGCATTCCAGCGCTGGAGCAGCGCGTGCTCACGCGGCGTCAGCAGCGGCAGGCGCGCGATCGGCACTGCCGGATCGGCCACCAGCCCCGCCAGCACCACCGCGAAGTGCTCCGCCAGCCGCGCAATCGTCGCGGTGTCGAACAAGTCGGTGTTGTACTGGAATGCGGCGGCAAGCGCTCCATCGACCTCGGCGATCGTCAGCGTCAGGTCGAACTGCGCGATCTGCCGCTCCAGCGCGCACGATTCGCAGGCCATATCGCCCAGCGTTAGGGCGACGCCGGGCATGCCAAACGCAAACGCGGCCAATCCCTGGCTGTCCGTATGCGCCTTTTGCAGCGCGAACATGACCTGGAAGAGCGGCGAGCGACTCGGATCGCGCTCGATCTCAAGCCGCTCGACCAACAATGGGAATGGATACTCCTGATGCGCGAGTGCGGCCAGCGTCGTTTGCCGCGCCTGTTCGATGACGGCTAGAAATGTTGGGTTGCCCGAAAGATTCGCGCGCAGGACGACCGGATTCGTCACGTAGCCGACCAATCCGGCCAGCGTGGGCTGCGTCCGTCCCGCAACCGGCGATCCGACGACAAAATCTTCTTGATCGGTATAGCGGTACAGTATCGTCTGAAACGCCGCGAGCAGAACCATGTACAGCGTCGCGCCGCGTGCCCCGGCAAGCGCTTTGATCTGCTCAGACAGATCCCGACTCAGGCTGAATCGATGAGTCGCGCCATGATAGGTCTGCACCGCCGGTCGTGGTCGATCGGTCGGAAGATTCAAAACCCCCGGCGCACCCGCCAGCTGGCTGGACCAGTAGCGCCAAAGCTGCTCTCCGGCTGGACCTGCCAGCAACTCAGCCTGGGCGCGGACATAGTCGGCGTAGTGAAACGTGAGCGGCGCGAGCCGATGGGGCCTGCCCGCGTGTTCCGCCGCATAGAGCGCTCCCAGCTCTTGCACCAGGATCGCCAGCGACCAGAAATCGGCGATGCTGTGATGTGCGACGAGCAGGAAGAGATACTCGTGTGCGCCACGGACAAACACCAGCCCGCGCACGAGTGGGCCGCGATCGAGCTGAAAGGGTCGATGCGCTTCTTCGGCGACGCGCTGGTTGAGCACTGCCTCGCTCAAGGCGGTCGCATCTTCGACCAGCAGGTAGCTCTCGGCATCCGGCTCGATGCGCTGCTTTGGCTCTCCCTGCGCCATCACAAACCGTGTGCGAAGCGCGGCATGGCGCTCGACGAGCGCCCGGAACGCCCGTTGGAAGGCGGGCACGTTCAACTCGGCGTGAATCCGCACCGCGCCGAAGAGGTTATAGGCCGGACTCTCCGGCGCTACCTGATGGAGAAACCAGAGCGCGCGCTGCCCCACCGAAAGATCGTACACGGTGCTCACGCCGGGTGCCGAAGCACGCTCATCGTTCGCCGCCGAGATGTCGATCCGATCGATGATCGCAGGCACGATCTCGGCCAGGCACGCGCCTTCCAGCAGCCGCGTCATCGGCATGGCGACGCCGAAATCAGCCTCTAGCGCGTGCTGCACCTCAAGCGCCATCAGCGAATCGAGGCCGAGATCGATCAGCGGCTGGTGGAGATCGACCTGCTCCGGCGCGACACGCAGCGCGCGCGCTACTCGTTCCTGAAGCTGCTGCTCCAGCGGGCGCGCGCGATCGGCTGGATCACGCTCCAGCAGCGCCGTGCGGGTCAGCGCAGCCTGCTCAACTTCTTCCGACAAGGCTGGATCGAGCACGCTTCTGCCAAGCTCATCAAAGGTACTGGCGTTGAACGCGGCGCGACAGGCATGGCGCTGGATCTTGCCGCTCGACGTCTTGGGAATGCTGCCGGGCTTGAGCAGCACAACCGCATAAACCTGAAGCTCATGCTGCACGGCTACCGCGCGGCGAATCGCTGCGATCAGCGGCGCGACGTCGGCATGACGATAGTGCCGCTCGACCTCCTGCACCACCACCAGTCGCTCGTGATCGTCGAGATCCACGGAAAACGCCGCGCCGCTGCCTGCGCGTAGCGCCGCGTGGCTCTGCTCGACGGTCTGCTCGATGTCTTGCGGATAGTAGTTGCGACCCCGAATGATGATCAGATCTTTGATCCGGCCTGTGACAAACAGCTCGCCCTCGTGGAGAAAGCCCAGGTCGCCCGTGCGGAGAAACGGCCCCGCGCCGCTCTCCACGAGATACGCGCCAAAGGTCTGCTCCGTCGCGGCGGGCTGGTTCCAGTAGCCGTGCGCCACGCTCGGCCCCGACACCCAGACCTCACCGATCTGGCCCGCCCCTTGCCGGTTTCCGGTTTCAGGATCGACGACGATCGCCTGCTGGCCGGACATGGCGTGTCCACAGCCGATCAGCGTGCGTGCCGTGTCTTCGGCGACGGCTTCAACGGCCTGGTGCTTCTCAAGGGCCAGCGCGTCGAAGGTGCGGCTGGTCGGCAGTGCGCGCTTTGCTCCGCCCGTGACGATCAGCGTGGCCTCGGCCAGGCCGTAGCAGGGATAGAACGCTTCGCGGCGAAAGCCACACTCCGCAAACACGGCAGCGAAGCGCTCCAGCGTCTCGGCGCGCACCGGCTCTGCGCCCGTAAACGCGACATCCCAACTGCTGAGATCCAGCGCGGCGCGCTGCTCCGGCGTTACTTTTCGGATGCAGAGATCGTAGGCAAAATTCGGCCCGCCGCTGGTGGTTGCGCGGGTCCGTGAGATCGCTTGCAGCCAGCGGATGGGCGCTTGCAGGAAGGCGGTCGGCGACATCAGCGTGACCGGAAATCCGGCGTAGAGCGGCTGCACGATCCCGCCGATCAAGCCCATATCATGATAGGGCGGCAGCCAGATGCATCCCCGGCTCTCCGGCGTATGCTCGAACGATTGGCGGATCAGCTCGGAGTTATGCAGCAGGTTGCCGTGCGTCAGCATGACACCTTTGGGCGCGCCGGTCGAGCCAGAGGTGTACTGGAGAAACGCAAGGGTGTCGGGGCTGACCGCAGGTGGTTGCCAATCGTCTGCCGCAGCAGCCGGAACGGTGTCGGTGGTGTGCCAGCGAAGGGCGGCGAGGTCCGGCGGAAAGGTTGGCTGCTGCCGCATACTCGCTAGCAGCGAGCCGGTCGTCAGGGCGATGCCTGGCTGCGCATCCTTGACGATCGTCTGAAGCCGGTCCAGGTTTCGATTCAGCCGGGGCGGGTAGGCGGGAACGGCGACCACCCCGGCGTACAGGCACCCAAAAAACGCCGCGATGTACTCAAGTCCTGGGGGATAGAGCAGGAGCGCCCGCTCACCGGAAGCCCGCGCCTGTTGCAGCAGCGCCGCGATCGATCGTGCCTGGCGATCCAGCTCGCCGTAGGTCAGGCTGACGGCGTCTGTTTCACCGTTGAGCAGAAACGTGTACCCCTGCCGATCGGGATTGTGGAGCGCTGTGGTCCGCAGAAGCTCAATCAGCGTGGATGATCCGGAAGGAAATCTGGTATGGGCGGTGGTGATGGTCATCTCGCGTGTCGCCTTTACATCTATGTCGGCCTGCTCTTCGTTTTGAATCTATGCATTCCCCCACTCCTCCAGCAAACGCTGCTCCGCCTCGGAGATCAGCGGCAAATCCGAGATGCGCTGGTCGGGGTCGAGGATGATCCCGTGCAGCAGGGTGTGAAAGTGCTCCAGCATCCCGGCAATCGTGGTGGACTCGAACAGGTCGGTATCGTACTCCAGTGCGGCGTGCAGCCCTTCGGCCGTCTCCAGCACCGTCAAAGTCAGGTCATACTTGGTGGTCCCGTTGTCGATGGCAAGCGGCTGCGCCGTCACATCCGGCAGGTCGAGCGGCGGCAGCGGCGCATTCTGTAGCGCGAAGGCTACCGTAAACAGCGGCATGCGGCTGGTGCTCCGCGATGGCAGCACCGCCTCGACCACCTGCTCGAACGGCAGATCCTGGTAGGTGTAGCCTTCCAGACAGACCTCACGGACGCGCGCGACAAGCTGGCGGAAGCTTGGATTGCCTGAAAGATCCGTGCGGAGCGCCAGCATATTGACAAAGAAGCCGATCAGGTTTTCGATCCCATGCCGGGTTCGGTTGGCGATCGGCGAGCCGACGACGATGTCCTCCTGGCCGGTGTAGCGGTACAGCAAGGTCTTGAATGCAGCCAGCAGCAGCATAAACAGAGTCGCGTTCTCTTGCTGGCTCAAGGTAGTGAGCGCTGTCGTCAGGTCGCCGGACAGCACAAGCGCTTCGTGCGCGCCGCGAAACGATCGGGTCGCCGGACGAGAATAATCGGTGGGGAGTTCGAGCGCCGAGAGCGCATGGCCGAGCTGCGCCTTCCAGTACGATCGCTGGGCTTCGAGC
>DASUTC010000310.1 GCA_036374795.1 Herpetosiphonaceae bacterium | reverse complement strand
TGAGGTGACAGCGCGCGAGTGGCAGCGCAAGAAGGCGGCCCAGTTGTTCGCGCTGCTGCTGGCTAACCGGCATCGCTGGCTGCTGCGCGAGCAGATCTGCGAGCATCTCTGGCCGGAAGAAAGCCCGTCGGAGGCCGAGTCTCACTTCAAGGTGACGCTGAATGCCGTCAACGTGGCGCTCGAACCGGCGCGTCCGCCGCGCACGCCGCCGTTCTACATTCGGCGTCAGGGCAGCGCCTATCGTTTCATTGCGCTCGACGGCGTGTGGCTGGATGTCGATGAGTTCGAGTCGCGCATTGCCAACGCGAAGCTACAGCTTGCCGCTGGCGACGACGACGCGCATCTGGCCGCTGCTCAGATGACGCTGAGCGCGGCGGTCGATCTCTACCGGGGCGATTATCTGAGCGATTGGCTGTATGAGGAGTGGGCACAGAACGAGCGCGAGCGGCTGGCGACGGTCTATCTTGAGGCGCTCACGACGCTGGCCGAGCTGCTGATCAGCCGCGATCAGCCAGCCGAGGCGATCCCGTGGTGCGAGATGATCCTGATGCGCGATCCGTGCTGGGAAGCAGCCTATGTGCTGCTGATGCAGGCGTATGCCCGCCAGGGCAACCGGCGGCAGGCGCTCGCCACGTACGAGCGCTGTGTGCGCAACCTGCGCGCGCAGATGGACATCGCGCCGCTGCCGCAGACCACGCAGGTCTATGAAGAGGTCAAATCGTGGAGCGCTCCGTTCCCGCAGGCGCAGGCGCGGCGGCTGGGCTGAGGATGATCGAGATCTTTGTCACTTTGTATGCTGATACAGCCCTCAGGGTGTACCGTCGATGGTTATGAATGGATCGGATGCGGATTCTATGATGGATGTTACCCTGCGCAAAGCGAGTCTTGACGATTGTGCGGCAATCGACCAGCTTATCGCCGAATCGGCGCGTGGCTTGAGCCGAGAAGATTATTCCGATGAGCAGATTGAGGCTGCGATCGAGATAGTCTTTGGTGTCGATACGGCGCTCATTCTTGATGGAACATACTTTGTGGCGGAGCATGACGGCGTAGTGATTGGCTGCGGAGGATGGAGCAAGCGAAAAACGCTGTTCGGCGGCGATCAATATACGCAGCGTGATTCCGGGCTGCTTGATCCGACGCAAGAGCCGGCCAAGATTCGCGCTTTTTTGTCCATCCCTCCTGGGCTAGAAAGGGTGTGGGCCGGGCGCTGCTGCAAATCTGTGAAGCCGAAGCTCAGGCGAATGGCTTTCAATCCTGTGAGCTGATGGCGACCCTTCCGGGTGTCAGGCTGTATCAAGCCTGCGGATATGTTGGAGATGAGCAGGTCAGCTATGACATGGGCAACCACGTCTCCATCGAGTTTGTTCCAATGAGAAAAAGATTGTCGTGATGATGTGCGGCGCTTGTCTGTATCCAGCAGAGTCCACCATGCAAACCAGGCTGCGGGTCATTCGGAGTAGCTGCCCGCCGCGATCGAGTCCTCACTCGCGGTCTGCGTAGAGGTTTCTTCTCCCTGGGTATCGAAGTTGTTGCCGCGAAGCGCCTGCCGCCTCGACTATACTGGTGAAAAGCCTAGAGATCCGGCTACGGATACCTCGCACTGTGCGGACGGAGCGATCTAGCCTGGAAGCTTCAGATCACTGCCGAGCTTGCCGATCGCGAACCACTCCATTCTGCCGGTGCTGCGTTAGGGCAACAGCATGAACGTGGGAGGTGCGCCATGACAAGCCAACGACAACAGGAAACGATTGCTCAAGGCGCGCAGGCACAGTTGGAGCGCGCGTATATCGAGCAATATCTGAACAACCTGGGCTATACCGAGGAGACGCTGCGGAATCTGCCGGAGATGCAAGTCAGACAGATCATGAGCGCGGCCTCGCTCTTTGCTTCGATCAAACTGACCGAGGTCGAGGCGCGGTCACATTGGGCCGAAGAGCTGCACGGCGGGCCGACGCAACTGTAAGATCTTGCGCTCCTGTAGGCCGACAGGACGGGGGTTAATTCCCCTTGTTGATGCAGATCGTGCTCTGCTCCCACCACTGAGCTGCCTCTCGCCCCTGCCTGTTCCGTAGCCTGAGCCGCACGCCATAACCAGACCATGCGCTGCATGATCTGGTTATTTCATTGACATACGTTGATCGGCTGTGTCGGGCACGACGTTAGTCGGCGGGCGGCGGCTGCTGAACGCCCTCAAGATACACGCGCTCGTAGACGATCTGCCCAAGCTGGACCTCGAAGAGGATCACGCCGCGCAGATTGAAATGCGGGCCGTTCCTGCGCGTGCCCTGCCAGTGCCACTCGGTCCAGGCTGTCTCGCCATCCACGGTCAGGCGCAGCAGGTCGGCGTGAAAATCGGGGATGCGCTCGAAGGCGCTGGACCACAGCTCACTGAGCCGTTCGCGTCCATGAAACGATCGGTCGGGGTGGCACGGCTGCGCACTGCGATAGTCGGGGGCGAAACAATCGAGAAACGCTTTCAGATCGTGCTGGTTCATCGCGGTATGCAGGTTTTCGATCACTGCCTGGGTACTCAACGTTATCTGAGCAACCATCGCTTTGTTCCTTCCTTTTTCAAGCGGGAGAGCAGCGTACCGTCAGGCTATACCGTACGGGTGACAGGCAGAGGCTGCTGTGTGCGAGTCGGCGCGCGCTCATAGCCAAGCGCTCGCAGGATGCGGTCTGTTACTTCCTGCACCTCGCCGATGCCGTCGATGTCGTGCAGCCGTCCGAGCGCCTGGTAGTGTTTGATCAGCGGCATCGTCTGCTGGAAATAGACGTTGAGCCGATAGCGCGCCGTCTCGATGTTATCGTCGGCGCGGGTGTAGAGATCGCCGCCGCAGAGATCGCAGACGCCAGCCTCACGAGATGGCGAGTAGTAGATGTTGTAGGGCGTCTGACAGGCGCGGCAGGTTTGCCGACCGACGATGCGCTTCTGGAGGATCTCATACGGCGCGTTCAAGAAGATCACGCCGTCGATCTGCTGGTTTTGTCGCGCCAGCGCCCCGGCGAGCGCCTGGGCCTGTCCAATGTTGCGTGGAAAGCCGTCGAAGATCACGCCTGCCGCACAATCGGGCCGCGCGACGCGGTCGAGGATCATGCTGATCACCACATCGTCGGGCACGAGCTCGCCTGTATCGACATAGGAGCGTGCCAGCAGCCCCCGCTCCGTCTCTTGGAGCATATGCTGGCGAAGCAGCTCGCCGCTGGCGATATGTTTCAACTGCGTTTGTTCTTCCAGTACCGCCGCCTGGGTACCTTTGCCTGCGCCCGGCGGACCAATCAGAATGACGTTCATCGGTGTACTCCTGCGCTACACTGCGCTCTGAGGAGGCTTAAGCTGATCGAGCGGGAGGCGGCGCTCCAGATGAACGCAGGCAGCGCAGGAAGAAGCTTGCCATGATTGCATGACTCAGCTCGACTCCTGCGCTGCTCGCGTGTGCTAGAACCGGCCTGGCGGAACGTCGGCGGTTGGACGAGGCTGTGTGCCTACCGGCGCGGCGTGCCGTTGGATGCGGCGCGAGTGGCGCGCTGGACCGTCTCGCCGAAGGTGCTCAGGTAACTCTGCCAGGTCTTAACACCGTCGCTGTACATGCGGTGATAGATCGACAGGATTTCCTGGCTTGAGCGCAGGCTTTGCTCCGCCAGGTTAAAGCTCATCTCCGTCGTCGAGAGCGCCAGCGTGCTCCAGAGATGGAAGCTATCTTGGACCATATGTTCAGCAGCCTGGACTTGCTCGCGCACTTGCTGCTGGAAAGCTTCTCGCTCGGTCATGATCGTCCTCCTTAGTGGCCGTATCTACGGCCTGGATCGATTGCCTGAACATGTGCTTGACCGTATCCTAGCAGCATCAAGTTACAGCCAAGTTCATGAAGATGTGAAATTCTTCACAAATAATGACGGCGCAGAGCATCGGGGCGCAGTTACGTACTCGCCGCGCCGCTACGTCTGGCCGGGCTCGGCCCCGCGAGCGTGCGACCGCTCGGAGAGCCAGGCGTCGATCTGCGGCCAGGTGCGCTTGATCGCGCCGCTTCCGGCCATGATACCGATATGACCGCCCGATACCCTGATGATCTGCTCGTCCTGGCTGCCGAACTTCTCCAGCACGCGCTCCGACTGGCACGGCGGCGTAATATGATCGCTCTCGGCGATCACATTGAGCACGCTGGCTCGGATACGTTGGAGATCGACGCGCTCGCCGCGTATCGTCAGGGTGCCCCGCATCAGCTTGTTCTCGCGGTAGAAATCCACGATCAGTTGGCGGAACGTCGCGCCGGACATGTCGATCGTATCCGTGACCCAGGTATTCATCGCGTGCCAGGCCTCGACCACGCGCGGATCGTCGCGGTTGTCCCACAGCCGCAGGTAGTTGCCGATGTAGTTCTCGACCGGCTTGAGCGCCTTCGCGCCATAGTCGATCAGCTCGCCGGGCATGTTGCCGAACGCATTCAGCACCTTGTCCACATCGAAGTAGCGCTCGTCGAGCCACCCGGCAAAGGTGATCCGCTTCCTATCGGTAAAGTCCAGCGGCGCGGTCAGCAAGATCAGATTGCGCAGGCCGTCGTCGGGGCGGAGCGCGGCATAGAGCGTGGAGACGATCGCGCCGATGCACCAGCCGAGCATACTAAACTCGTCCGCGCCGGAGACGCGCTTCATCTTGCGAATCGCGCGGGTGAGATAGTCCAGCACGTAATCGTCGAACTTCAGATGCTTATCCTCAGGGCCGGGAGCGCCCCAGTCCAGCAGATAGACATCGTAGCCGTGCTTGACCATGTACTCGACAAAGCTGTTGCCGGGCCGGAGATCGAGGATGTACGGTCGGTTCATCAGGGCGAAGACCAGCAGCAGCGGGATCGGGTGCCGCTCTGATTCGGGAACGACGGGCGTGTAGCGGTACAGCTTCGCCTTGTTGAGCGTCCAGATCACCTCCTTGGGCGTCTGGCCGACCGGTGCGCGCTGTGTTGTCACCCGCGTCAGGGTGCGCGCCTGCTCCTCGATCCGTTGTAGCTCAGCCTGTAAGTCGGCGGGTGTGAGGGGCAGTTTTGGGCCAAACATTATGATTCCTCCGCAGAACCTTTAGCGCGGCTCTGCGCCGGTCGCGCGGCCTGCTTGGTGTTGCGCTCAAGCGTATCGAGCTTCGCCTCCAGATCATCCAGGCGCATCTCGATATTGGTCAGCCGCTCGGCCAGGCTGGTGACATCGGCGCGGGTAGGCATGTTAAGCTGCGTCAACACCTGGGTCATGGTCGATTCCATGACCTGCCGGAAGGGCGCGGATGCTGTCAGATACGAGTCCATCATGCGGCCTGTCGCCTCGGCGTAGGCTTCGCTGTTGACCATCTCGATCATCACCTTCGACCATGTATCCATCGTGGCATCGCGCATTTCGCGCCAGGCGGAAAAGGGATCGAAGGGATTACTGTTGTCGGATCGCTGAGTCATGGTTGTGCCTTTCTTGCTAGTGCCGAATCAAACACCCTGTTCGGGAAGACGCTCACGCGATTCTGCAACGGCGCGGGAAACGCGAGGGGGCCACCCCGGCCTGTCGGCCTGGTATGCAGGCCACGTGCCGCCACTGCGACATATGGCGCGAACGCGATTACATATACACGCCGCCATTGACGTTGATCTGCTGCCCGGTGATATAGTCGGCGTCGGCGGCCAGGAACGCCACGGCCTTGGCGATCTCTTCGGGCTTGCCGAAGCGGCCCATCGGGATCTTCGCCTTGATCTGATCCTGGACCTCTTCCGCTACTTTGGCGAGCATATCGGTCATGGTGAAGCCCGGAGCGATCGAGTTGACCGTGATGTTGTAGCGTGCCAGCTCGATCGCGCAGCTCTTGGTGAAGGCAATAATGCCGCCCTTGCTGGCCGCGTAGTTGGCCTGTCCGAAGTTGCCCGCCTGCCCGACGTAGGAGCTGATGTTGACGATGCGACCGAACTTCTGGTCGATCATCACCGGCATGGCGGCGGTGGTGCAGAAGTAGACGCTGTTCAGGTTAGTGTTGATCACCTGCATCCAGTCGTCGTCGGTCAGCTTGCGCAGCGAGCGATCACGGGTGATACCGGCGTTGTTCACCAGAATATCAAGCCTGCCCCACGCATCGATCACGCGCTTGACCATGCCGCGCGCCTCGTCTTTGTTGCCGACATCAGCCCGCAAGAGGAGTGCCGTGCCGCCCATCTGCCCGATCTGCTGCGCTACTTCCTGCGCTGCGGCCTCGCTGCTCTGGTAGTTGATGCCTACGTTTGCGCCCTCGCGCGCCAGCTCTAAGGCAATCGCCCGTCCGATACCGCGCGATGCGCCGGTGACAAGCGCGACTTTGCCGTCTAAGCGTCCCATGATAAGCCTCCGAATAAGAGCACCAGACGAAAGAACAACGAACAGAGAACGACGAGCGCTGGATTGGATGCTGAGAGTCGCGAATCAACAGCGCGAACTTTCGGCACGTTCTAAGGTTTGATTCTGGCCTTTTCGCGCCGCTTCTACGTTGCGGATCGACAACCCACGAGGAAGAACCAGGCACCGGGCTGGAGCTTGCGCGTCGCAAGCTGTGTTTCTTCGCTCCGCTGTTCCGTGGCTCTCCCTCATAGATTCCTTCGTTCCCCCTCATTTGCTCCTTCGCTGGTCCGTTGATCTGCGAGTGCTACACTCGCTCGTACACCGCCGCGATGCCCTGACC
>DASUTC010000309.1 GCA_036374795.1 Herpetosiphonaceae bacterium | reverse complement strand
CACCGCTCACAGCAGCGACAACTGCTCGGCCTCCGGCTCGTCGGGCGGAAGTGTCTGGTAGCCATGCTCTTCAGCCCACTCCGCCGACGGGCCGCGCCAGCGAAACCGGCGCAGATCGATCTTGCCCTGCGCGCTGAACACAACGCCCTCATCCTCAAGCAGCTTGCGCTGAAGCAGCCCCTTGGTGCTGATGCCGCCCTGCGCGTTGACGATGCGCTGCCAGGGCACGGCCTGCTCCCGGTCTTTGGGCACCTGATTCAGCGCCTGCCCGATTGTGCGGGCGTCGATGCCGCCGCCGACGATCGCGGCAATATCGCCGTAGGTGCTGACGCTGCCGCGCGGCACGGCCTGCACCACCTCGTAGATCCGCAGCTTGAGAATCTCTGGAATATCATCCGGTCGCAACGGGCGCATAGCCACCTCCTGGGCATCATTGTAGCGCAACTACGACGATCGGCGGTTTGCCCGCGATGCGCCGGAAGCTGTTACAATGTCGAGCGCCGAACTACAAAGCGCGAACGAAACCGGGCCATCCATTGACCCGCTCTAGGCGCTTGCAGTATTATACCCTGGCACAACATTCATCTAAGCATATAAGGCGGCTGCATGGCTGATCAAGCGATATACATCAGTAATCTGTCAAAAGCATACGGCTCGCTGCGCGTGCTGCGCGGCGTCGATCTCGATGTCACCAAAGGCCAGATCTGGGGTCTGCTTGGCCCCAACGGCGCGGGCAAGACCACGCTGATCCACCTGATCCTGGGCCTGCTCAAGCCCGACGACGGCACGCTGCGCGTCTTTGAGTCCGAAGATCGTACGGAGCTTAGCGCGCGGATCGGCTACCTGCCGGAGCGACCGCGCTACCATGTTCAGTTTACGGGCCGCGAGTACCTGTCGACGCTGGGCAGGCTGTCGAATCTCGGCGGCAAGCAGCTTCACGATCGGGTCGACGCAGTGCTTGATCTGGTGGGCCTGGGCCAGTCGGCGGATCGGCGCATCGGCACCTACTCCAAGGGCATGTTGCAGCGTATCGGCATCGCGCAGGCGGTGCTTCACGAGCCGGACCTGCTGATCGTGGACGAGCCGGCGTCGGGTCTTGATCCGGGCGGCCAGCGCGAGATGGCGCTGCTGATGCGCGCGCTCAACGAGGCCGGACACACGATCTTTCTCTGCACGCACCAGCTTACCGATGTCGCTCGGCTCTGCGACCACATCGGCGTGCTGGTCGGCGGCAAGATCGCGCAGACCGCGAGTGTCGCCGCGCTGCACGCGCAGGGCCATAGCGTTACGGTGCGCGTGGTGGAGCTGCCGCTTGAAACCGCCCACGCCCTGCACGCGATCGGGCCGGAGGTGCGCTGCGATCGTATGTCGGTAACACTCTTCCCAACCTCGGATGCGCTGCTGGCAGCGGTGCTGCGGCGGCTGCTGGACGACGGCGTCTCGATCGAGTCGGTGGTGCCGGAGGCCGACGCGCTGGAGCAGTTCTATCTCAACGCCGTCCGCGACGGACAGGCACCGCCCTCGACGCCCGCAGCGCCGCACGCAACGCCGGAAGAGTTACTTGAAACATTGATCGAGGATCGCTAATGTTGGCACTTCGCCGGATTTTCACGTTTACGGGCTTTACGCTCTCCGAGTATATGCGCAGTGGCCGGATCATCATTGAGCTGGTCGCGTCGATCCTGTTCTGGGGCCTCTTCCTGCGCGAGTGGACGGTCGGCCTCGAACAGTTCTTTTCGCTGACCGGGATCTTCACGCTGCTAATGGCGCTGTACACCACGGCGTCGCTGCTGAGCCTGGGCGAGCGACCGCAGGGCTATGTGATCCTGACTCGTCCGCTTGGCCGCAGCGGCTACCTGATCAGCCTCTACCTCGTCGCGCTGGCCGTGGTGCTGATCATGTTCGCGCTGATCAGCGCGCTGACGATCGCGATCAATCGTCCCTTCGATTTTATCTGGACCGAGTTTTTCAAGAGCGTCGTGCCGCTGCTGCTCAACGTGGCGCTGCTCTCGTCGCTGATCGTGCTGCTGTCGGGGCTGGTGCTGCCGAACGTGCTGCGCCTGCTGCTGCTGGCGGTGCTGGCGGTGGCGCTCTACAGTCAGGCGTGGCATCTGTCGAGCGTGTATCGCTATATCGAGCCGTTCCAATCGCTGTTTAGCTGGCCGATCTATCCGGCGATGGCCGGGTTTAAGCTGGCGACCAGCCGCGACTGGAGCGGCGGCGCGATCTATATTCCGCTGGCTCAGCTTGCGCTGACGGTGCTGCTGATCAGCCTGGCGCTGATCTCATTCAAGCGCCGCGACATTATCTTGCGCAGCCAGTAGCGCGCAGTGCGAAATCGAGGAGCATTGTTCGGGACGTTGCGCCAGCGTCCCGATCGTCATATCTCGCAGGCTTGAGCACGGCCACGTGCATTCGCGAAGGAGACTCCTATGCCGCTCACCTTTCGCAGCCAGCCTCGCATCTCGCAAGCCCAGTTCACCCGCGTCCTCGTCCGTTTCCAATCGCCCTGTGCGCCGATCGCGGCGCAGTGCTACGCCATCGTGCGGGGTCACGGCCTCGATCCCGCCATCGCGCTGGCGTTTTTCGCGCATGAGTCGGTCTTTGGCACTCGTGGCGTCGCCGTCGAAACGCTGAATTGGGGCAATGTGCGCACCGCGTTTCGCCCGGAGCGCGCCGTTGGAGCGCATCCGCGCGGCTTCGCCATCTTTCGCAGTTGGCAGGAGGGCCTGCACGATTGGTGCGAGCGGATCAACGAGCGCTACATCAATGAGCGCGGCCTCGACACCGTTGAAAAAGCCATCCCGGTGTACGCGCCCTCGTCGGACGGCAACAGCACGCGGCGCTACATCGAGCATGTCAACGAGCTGGTCCCTGCGTGGATTGCGGAGGATGATCAGGCACCGCCGGACGCGACGGCGCTGCGCGATGCGCTGCTCGATGCATCGTTTGCGGCGGCTCAGGCACAATACCATCCTGAGCAGGCGTTTCATCAGTACATGCTCAGCGAGCTGCGGGCCGGTCGTCCGCTCGGCAATCCACTCTCCGAGCAGCAGGTCGTGACGGCCAGCGGTCAGGACTATGTGATCCAGGTCTTTGCGCTGGATACGATCTACGCGCCGATCCCGCGCTGGCAGGAGATCGGGCGGCTTAGCGCGCTGCTGAAGACCTGAGACGATGTTGCTGGCGGCTCTTGCCGGGGTTTGCGCCGCGTGCTCCACCTGTGCTACGCTCGTCCGCTAGCACGATCGTCCCTTCGATCGTTGCGGAAAGGATGGTGCTGATGAGCG
The DNA here is from genome assembly GCA_036374795.1 of Herpetosiphonaceae bacterium. Lineage (NCBI taxonomy): Bacteria > Bacillati > Chloroflexota > Chloroflexia > Herpetosiphonales > Herpetosiphonaceae > Herpetosiphonaceae bacterium. Next base: position 18,770 of record DASUTC010000309.1, on the reverse strand, counting down.
GCGACACGGCTCTGCTGATCCTCGATGTCCAGGTCAATATGTTCGACGCGCCGCCGCCGCTGTATCGCGCCGCCGAGGTGCTGGAGCGGATCGAAGCGCTGATCGCCGGGGCGCGTGCCGCACGCATCCCAATCGTCTATGTACAGCACAGCGGCGGCCTTGGCACGCCCGACGCGCCGGGATCGCCTGGCTGGCAGATCCATCCGGCAATCACGCCACGCGCCGAGGATCTGGTCGTCGAGAAGCGCATGCCCGATGCCTTCGAGTCGACGATGCTGCACCACGAGCTGCAAACGCGCGGGATCGAGCATGTGATCCTGGCAGGCATGCAGACCGACCTGTGCATCGACTCGACCTGCCGCCGCGCGGTGGCGCTGGGCTATACTGTCACCGTGGTAGCCGATGCGCACAGCACGTTTGCGAGCGAAGATGCGACCGCCGCAGCCGTCGTGGAGCAGTATAACCACGATCTGGCCTCGATGGCGCGTGTGCTCCCGACGAGCGAGGTGCTGGCACTACGTTAGGGAGGATCTATGGCGGAAAAAACGGTTGCGCAAAAGCTGATGATCAAAGAGGGCCGCAGCGCGCTGCTGGTCAATCCGCCCGACGGCTATCGGGCCGGGCTGGGCGCGCTACCCGCGCAGGCGACGCTTGCGACCGCGCCGAGCGCGCCCGTCGATATTATTCAGGTCTTTGTGCGGAACCGGCAGGAGCTTGAGGAGCAGCTTCCCCGGCTCAAGCCGCTGCTCCGGCCCAAGGGCATGATCTGGGTGACGTATTACAAAGGCAGCTCCAAAACCAGCACCGACATCAACCGCGACAGCATTGCCGCCTATGCCGCCACGCTGGGGCTAGAGGCTGTCGCGATCATCTCGATCGACGAAGACTGGTCGGCGCTGCGGCTGAAGGCGGTCTAGCACGAGCGCGGCTGCTGCGCCGCTGATCCGCCGTCGATTCTTGAGAAAGCAGGTATCTATGCGCATGCCAAACCTGGAAACCGAGCGCTTGCTGATCCGCCCGTTCGTGATCGACGATCTCGATGCGATCTACCAGATCCTCGATGTCGAGCTGAGCGATGTCGAGTTTGGCACCGAGGGCGCGCAGAGCCGCGACGGGCGTCGGCATTGGCTGGAGTGGACGGTGCGCAACTATGAGGAGCTGGCGAAGCTGTACCAGCCGCCCTACGGCGATCGGGCGGTGGTGCTGCGGCAGAGCGGAGCGCTGATCGGCGCGATCGGCTATGTGCCGTGTCTGATGCCGTTCGGGCTGTTGCCCGCGTTCCAGACCGCTGCCGACGCTCAGGCCGCGCGCCTCAACTCTACCGAGTTTGGCCTGTACTATGCCTTTGCTCCGGCGCACCAGCGGCGCGGCTACGCCACCGAGGCGACCAGGGCGATGATCGGCTATGCCTTCGAGACGCTGCATCTCAAGCGCATCGTGGCGACGACGACCTATGATAACGCAGGCTCGATCGGCGTGATGCGGCGCGTCGGCATGCGCATCGAGCGTAATCCGTATCCCGATCCGCCCTGGCTGCAAGTGGTGGGCGTGCTGGAAAACCGTTAAAATCGAGAACCAAGAACCAGGCGGCACAAACAAAGAACCGGGTGCCCTTAGAGCATGGGCACCCGCCCCGGCCTCGCGGCCCTACCCCATCTCCTCCCAGTTACGGCCCGTGCTGACCTCGACCTCCAGCGGCACGCTCAGGTCCGGGTAGACGCCCTCCATGATCTCACAGACCAGCCGCTTGACCTCGTCCAGCTCGTCGTCGGGCACTTCCAGCAGCAGCTCGTCGTGGACCTGAAGCAGCATCTTGGCCGCGAAGCCGCGCCTGTTCAGCTCGTTGAAGAGCTGGACCATCGCCATTTTGATCAGGTCGGCGCTGGTGCCCTGGATCGGCGCGTTGATCGCCTCGCGCTCGGCGGCCTGCTTGCGCGGGCCTTTCGTCGTCAGCACATTGTCGTTGCCGCGCCCGAAGTAGCGCCGCCGCCCAAACAGCGTCTCGACGTAGCCGCGCTCGCGGCCCTGCGTAAGCGTCTCCTCGAAGACACGCTTGATGCCGGGATAGGTCGCAAATAGCCCGTCGATCAACTGCTGCGCATCTTCGCGGCTCAGGTCGGTGCGCGCCGCAAGGCCAAAGGATGAGATGCCGTAGATCGTGCCGAAGACCGTGGTCTTGGCGATGCGCCGCTGGTTCTTAGTCACTTTATCCATCGGCACGCCAAAGAGCCGGGCGGCGGTCGCGGCGTGAATATCGCGGCCCTCTTTGAAGGTTTCCAGCAGCGCGGGATCTTGCGTGATATGCGCCAGGATGCGCAGCTCGATCTGCGAGTAGTCCGCCGACAACAGATAGCAGCCATCCTCGGCGATGAACGCGCGCCGGATCTCGCGGCCCTGCTCGGTGCGCACCGGAATATTCTGTAAGTTGGGCGACGTGCTGCTCAGCCGTCCGGTCGCCGAGCCGATCTGATTGTACGAGGTATGCACCCGGCCACGCTCGTCCACAAGCTGCGGTATCGCGTCCAGATAGGTCGATTTGAGCTTGGTGAGCTGGCGGTACTCCTGAATCATCCTGATGATCGGATGCACGCCGCTCAGCTTTTCGAGCACCTCGGCGGTGATCGAGTACAGCCCCGTCTTGGTCTTGCTCAGGCCGGTCGTGGGGATGCTCAGCCGCTCGAAGAGCACCGCGTTGAGCTGCTGCCCCGACCCGATGTTGAAGCGGCCTTCCGCGATCGTGTAGATCTCGTCCTCAAGCTGCTCGATCCGCTGCTGCATCGTCGCCGAAAGCTGATGCAGCACGCTCGCGTCCACCTTGATGCCCTGCCACTCCATGTCGGTCAGCACCGGCAGCAGCGGCATCTCGATCGTCTCGAAGATCCAGCGCACGCGCGGTACCTGCTCCAGCTCCGGCTCTAGCCGGTCGCGCAGCCGCAGCGTCATGTCGGAGTCGGCGGCGGCGTAGGGCGTGGCCTGCTCGATCGGCACCTGATCGAAGGTGATCTGGTTGCGCCCCGATCCGATCAGCTCGGTGATCTCGGTCATCGGCTCTTTGAGCTTGAGCACGTTGAAGGCCATATCTTTAAGCCCGACGCTCTGGTTGCCGAGCAATTGCGCGGCCAGCATCGTGTCGAACTGCACGCCCTGGACGTTAATGTCCATCGTGCGCAGCGCCAGCATGTCGAATTTGCCATTGTGCGCGATCTTGGGCTGCTGCGCGTCTTCGAGCAGCGGCAGCAGCGCGTCGCGGACAACCTCGCGCTCAAGCTGCGGCCCCGCGCCGTCGGCGGTATGACCCAGCGGCACGTACCAGGCCGCGCCCGGCTGTGCCGCGAACGACAGCCCGACCACGTTGGTGTGGATCGCGTCGAGCGAGGTCGTCTCGACATCGAAGGCGAACGCCGACGCTGCCTTAAGCTGTCGGACCATCTCGTCCAGCTCATCCTGGGTGCGTACGGCCCTGTACTCGCCGTGAGCGGGCGGCTGCATTGGTCTGGCCTGGACGGTCTGCGGCTCGTCGGCGTCGAACAGGCCCATCTGCGCGGGCGGTCCATCGCCGCGTGGGGTCGGCGCGCTCACCGGCTGGTCGCTGCTGGGCGCTGTGGAGCCCAGACCGGCGCTGTCGGGCAGCTTGCGCACGAGGCTGCTGAACTGCAAATCCTGAAACAGCGCGATCACCGCGTCGCGGTCGTAGCCCGACACCCGGCAGCGCTCAAGATCGAGCTGGATCGGCACATCGCAGTGGATCGTCGCGAGCTGCTTGGAGAAGAGCGCCTGCTCCTGCTGGCCCTCAAGCACTTTGCGGTAGCGGTTGGGCACGTCGTCCAGATGCTCGTAGATGCCCTCGACGGTGCCGAACTGGTTGAGCAGATTGATCGCGCCTGTCTCGCCGATGCCTTTGACGCCGGGAATGTTATCGGAGGTATCGCCCTTGAGCCCGCGCAGATCGGCTAGCTGATCGGGGCGCAAGCCTTTGTAGCGCTCGATCACCGCCGCCGGATCGTACTCCTTGGCCTCTTGCCGCTTGCCGTAGGGCACCGCCAGCAGCACGCGCACATGCTCATCGACCAGCTGGAGCGTGTCGCTGTCGCCGGTGATGATGTACGTCTCGACGTTCTGCTTCGTCGCCTGGCGCGAGAGCGTGCCGATCACATCGTCGGCCTCGTAGTTCTCGACGGCGAAGATCGGAATGTTGAGCGCCTCGACCACCTGCTTGATGCGCTCAAGCTGGGTATGAAAATCTTCGGGGGCCTCGGTGCGGTTCGCCTTGTACTCGGCGTACAGGTCGTCGCGAAACGTGCGGCCAACGTCGAAGGCAACCGCCGCGTACTCAGGGCGGAGCTGCTGCAACGTCGTCAGCACGATCTGCAAAAATCCGAATACCGCAAACGTGGGCTCGCCGTTCGACGCGCGCAGGTCCGCCTCGCGTAGCGCGTGGAAGGCTCGAAACGCAACGGCATGTCCATCGACCAGCGCTAACTTTTCACGTGCCATCCGCTCCTCTTTCAGGTAAGTATGGTCATTATAAGCGAAGCGGGGAGGCGGCGGCAACCGCGCAGGCTCCGAGAGATCGGGGCGAAATGGTGCGTTTTTCCGTTTGCATTTCGCCACTTCTTCTGGTATACTGCTGCTCGCTGCAAGGGAGTGATTCTGTTGCAGTACCCCAAAAAATGTGGTGGCTGTAGCTCAACGGCAGAGCACCTGACTGTGGCTCAGGGGGTTGCGGGTTCGAAACCCGTCAGCCACCCCACTCGACAAACCGCTGGATTATACCTTGCGGTTTGTTCATTTAAACACTCGATCGGCTTGTGCAGCGGCCTCAACGCATCAAGATTTTTACCTGGGTTTGATTGACGCGGTGACTATGCTGTGTCATCCTCCCTTTGCCTCCCAACCTCTCGGAACCTCTCAAAACACGTAGAGGAGCTTATCATGGCAGACTCTCATCCTGTCCAAGCTGCGTCCACGAACACGCCCGTTCAAAGTCCGCTGTCGTTATTCATGCCGCTGGCCTCATCCCAGGAGATCCCGGCGGTGCTGGGGCTGCTCCAGGCCAAACAGTCCGAGCTTGGCGCGGCTCTGAACGCTATCCATACGGTCCACTTTGCCCGCTTTATGCTGCTCAACGTCGATGGTACTGACACGTTGGTGCTGTTCACCGAGTATGACGGCGATTTTAGGAAGTACGTCGGAGATTTCGTCAATCAGCTCGGGTCGATCTTCGATGCGCTACTGGCCCATGTTGCCGATCCGCCGCCAACGCCGGTTTCCCAAAATCTCAACGCCTTTGTGGATTGGGTGCAGGTCCACGATCGCACCACGCCGCAGCAGGGCCTCCTGACCTTCTACAGCGCCTACCCGGACCAGACCGTGATCAGTATTCTCAAGCATGCCAAATCTGACGCTACTCCTGCCAACTCCTGATCTCAACCGCTCATGACTTCCGTTTCGGCACGCCAGTGCGTGTTCACGTGTTATCTGCTCATGCCTGCCTCGATCGTGGCGCAGGCGTGAGCGATCGTCGTGGGTATAAAGGTACGAACGTTATGCCAGCACTTGATCCCAACAATCCCGATCTGCATGATATTCAAGGCTATATTCTGCGCGGCTATCGCATGGACTTCTGTCGGCATCTGATCTTGCAGATCCGCAATGCCTGCGGCGCGCGCTGCTTCATTGCCGCGCTGGTGGAGCATGATCCTGCTGTTCATGCCCAGGTCGTCAATCGCCAGTCGGACACAACTCCTCAGATCACCACGGCGATCGACTGGGGCGATACCAAGCCCGATTACTGCTTGAATATCGGCCTGACCTACCAGGGCTTGGTCGCGCTGCAAGCGTCGGCGGCAGATCAATTCCCCGACGAGTTCAAAGCCGGAGCGTACGCGCCTGAGCGAGCCGCAACCGTCGGCGATCTTGGCGATAGCGCGCCTGAGCAGTGGATCGGCAAGCTCGATCCGGCCAACGCGCCGCGCGTGCATATTGTGCTGACTCTCTATGCGCTGTCATCTGAGATTCTCGATCGAACGACGGCGCTCCTGCGTGCGCTCTGCACGAAGGACGACGCGCTGGCTGAGCTGTCGTGCTTCGACGCGGAGGCGCTGGAGTCGTACCAGTTCCAGCCGCGCTCGCTGGCGACGACGGATACCAGCGTGTTACCCAAGGTCCACTTCGGGTACGCCGATGGTATCGCCCAGCCGACGATCCAGGGAGTGCCGCCGACGATGGTGCCGGATCATCAAGATGTGGTGCCTTTGAGCCAGTTCTTGCTCGGCTATCCTGGTGGGATCTCGGATACCGGCGCGGATGCTAAGACGCTGGAGCTACAACAGAACGGCAGCTTTGCGGCGTTTCGCGTGCTGGAGCAGGATGTCGATGGCTTTGATCGATTTCTCACTGCCAACGAGTCGCCGTCCATGAGCCGGGAGCTGCTGGCAGCAAAGCTATGTGGCCGCTGGCGCAACGGCGTGCCGCTGGTGCTGTCACCCGATACAGATGCGCCAGAGCCGCCGATCACCCTCGCGACGATCAATAACTTTGATTATTTCGATCAAGACCCGGACGGCGTTCGATGCCCGGTCGGATCGCACATCCGGCGGACGAATCCCCGCGATGACATCATCCAGGGCGTTGTGTCGCTGCATCGGATCGTGCGCCGCGCCATGCCGTACGGCCCGCCCTACAACCCTTCGCAGCCAAACGACGGTGTGGCGCGGGGACTGGTTGGCCTGTTTATCAATGCGAGCCTCAAGTACCAATTCGAGTTCGTGATGCAGAACTGGGTCAACGGCTCGGAGTTTGATGACCTGAATAAGCCGGATGGTACCCCGACACGGGACGGGCTGCTTGGCAATAATTCGCCCGACGATAGCTACTTCACAATTCCCAACAAGGATGGGTCGAGCACGATCATCAAAGGCTTTGCGCGCTTTGTGACAACGCGCGGCGGCGCGTATCTGTTTTTACCAAGCATCAGCGCGCTGCGCTCTCTGTCCGCTCCGCCGAACGCCGAGAATCCAGCAGCTCCTTCGGCCTAGCGCGGAGTGTGACGCTCCTCCGCTCGCGGCCCCGCTGGTCGCATCATCAGCAACATGCGCAGCCCTTGCGCGCTGCCGAGCGTGTAGCGCGCTTGCAGATGCGGCGGCGCGGCTTCCAGGTCGATGATCTGGAAGCCGATCGTTCGATAGAAGCCGGGCAAATGCTCATAGGGCAGGCAGTAGCACGGCTCCGCCTCGATCAGCGGCTCTAGCGCGCGCAGCATCCGCGCTCCAAGGCCCCGCCGCTGATAGGCTTCGTGAATCTGCATCGTCCGTAAGACCACATGGCCCTCTTCGCGGCAAAGTCGCACGGCTCCAACCACGGCTCGATCATGCTCGGCGATGACACATCGCTCGTCGGGGTTGATCTGTTTCCTGACGAGCGGTGCGTAAAACGCTCGGATACGATCGAAATCTTCGGGCGTTGCCTGACGTACGGTGAGGAACGCTGGATTCATCTCAACGCTCGATCGATCCAACCCTGCCTCCATGGTTCCCTGATCGATCACCAACAAGCGGCTTTTCAGCGTCAAGACGTAGCTCCTCGAACTCACTCACGCACGGCGTCCCGTCGCTCAGCCAGATCCGCCGCTCATGCAGATCCATCAGCACGGCGGTGATCGTCCTGTACTGCTCGGCGGCTGGACCGGCGGGATCTTCGTGGCGGCAGATCGAGTACGGATACTCCTGGTGATCGCACAGGTAGGCTTGCAGCTCGCTGATGGTGTGCGTGCCCCTGGCAGTCAACAGCGCGCGCATCCGCGACCGGCGATGGTAGGAGTACGGGCGGCGCGTGCTCGGCGGCTCGACGATGCCCGCTCCGGCAGGGTCCACAAAATGGTTCGTGTGGACGACGCAGCCATCCTCACAGTCGAGGACGTGTACGTTGTCGGGCGCGGCCTCGATGTTCACGATCCGATCCGGCGCCTGCGCGATCAAAAAGTTGGTGGAGCAGGCTCGCTGCGTGCCGGTGACGATCCGCGCCGCCGCGTCGAAGTTGCGGGAGCGCATAATCTCGTAGCAGCGCACATGGAACGGCTTGCTCAGCCGCGACCAGTCATCGTCGGTGGAGGTGATGCCGTTGATCGCCAGGCCCAGCCCCGCCGAGTTCAGCCCGATCTTGCCGCCGACGATCCCGGCCTCGGTAAACGCGATCGTCTCCAGCCCATCGGCCTCGACGGTGTGCAGGATCGCGCCCTGCACCTGCGGAATCCAGTCCCAGTTCTGCCCGATGATCAGATGCCCATTCGCCGTGCGGTCGGGCATGATCGCAAACGCGGTGCAGCCGTCGGCCATGGCGTTAACGCCGAACTGGTAGTACAGGATCTCGTAGCGCACGTTGAGCGCGATCAGCTCAAGCAGATCGCAGCCGGAGCCGTCCGCGACGCCGCGCAGCCCGTCGAAATAATCCCGGCTGTGGTCGGCGATCGTCTCGCGGTAGCTCTGTGCCCGCGCCAGCACCTCCGGTCGCGCCACCCGGCCCTCATGCTCGAAGCGATCGAAATAGACGGCAAGATTGTGCTCGATCCGGTCGCGTAGCGCGGCTCCATGCTGCCGCCCCTGATCGTATGGCGTGCCGTGCAAATGCAGTATCGGCAGACTCACTAGTCCCTCCTCGTCGGATGATGTGTAGGTAAGCGATAGGTGCCTACGCCGCCAATCATACCCTGAGCGCGCAAATCCTTCGAGCGCCGCGATCAGTCGTCTTTGAGTTCGGGCGGGTAGAGATAGTAGTTCGCCGCACAGGCTGCCATGCCGCCCTCATGCACCGCCGTGGTGATCTGGTGCGAGTGGAGCCGCGTGACATCGCCCGCCGCGTACACGCCGGCGACGTTCGTCTTTTGCTCGCTGTCTACGCAGATATAGCCCTCGCGGCTCAGCAGCACGCCGACACCCTCCGCCAGCTTCGTCTGAGGCGTCGCGCCATGCTGGCAGAAGAGCTGATCGAGCTCGATACGCTGTCCTTTCTGGGTGCAGAGCGCCTCGAACATGCCGTCCTGGCCGATCGCCGCCTCGATCTTGTCGTGGACCAGTGGAATACCGGCCTGCTCCAAGCGGCGCTGAAATTTCTCGTCGATCGAGCAATCGTGGCTGTCGGTCAGCACCGTCAGCTTATGCGTAAAGCGCTGCAACTGAAGCGCCTCCGACGCGGCCTGGTTGGCATTGCCGACCACCACGACGCGCGCATCGTGGCAGCCGTAGCCGTCGCAGGTGATGCACCAGAACATGCTGCGGCCCACGTACTCTTCCCAGCCGTCGAAGTGCGGATAGCGATCGACGACGCCCGTACAAATGATCACCGTTTTGCCGTGCCACTCGCCTGCCTGGCTATAGGCGATAAAGCTGCCGTTCTTGCGCTCAAGCTGCTCGATTTTATGCTCAAGGACCGTGACCTGCTCGTACTCTGCGAGCTGCTGGCGGCCAAGCTCGCGCAGCTTCCGCGCGGGCACGCCGCCGGGAAAGCCCAGGTAGTTATGATTGATCTGGTGCCACGACGAGCGACCACGCCCGGTGTCGAAGAGCGCGACGGTGCGATCGAAGCGCGCCAGGTAGAGCGCCGCCGAGAGGCCCGCAGGCCCGCCGCCGATCACCAGCGCCTCATACGCCATCTGTGCCATATGCTCCATTCCAATCTGCTGATCAGCCTTTGTAACGCTGCTGGCGGGGTTCTGCCTTCCATGTTACCAAGTATCAGGCCAGGAGCTTAAAAAAAGAGACGAGCGTCAACGCTCGTCTCTGGGTTAGGCCCTCACCTCGGGCCGGGTGCCCATGCCGGGTGCCCTTTGGGCATGGTACCCGGCTTAGCAGCGCCCTAGTGCGACTTGACGCTGTCGCTCATCTCGGAGGAGTGGCCGGGGAAGAGCCGCGCCTTGGGATCGATATAGGTCTTGATCGCGTTGACGGCGATGGCGGCCTGCCCGAAGCCCACCGCGATCAGATCGAGCTTGACCTCGGCGGCGGCGATGTCGCCTGCGGCATACACGCCCGGCATGGTCGTGGCGAACCGGCCGTCGACCTTGATCGAGCGCTTTTCGAGCGACAGGCCCCAGTTTTTGATCGGCCCCATATCGGCCTTGAAGCCGAGCGTCAGCAGCACCGCGTCCATCGGCAGCTCGCGCTCTTCTTTGGTCTGGTTATTGAAGATCGTCACCGCCTCGACCTCGTCTTCGCCGTGGATCTCTTTCAGCTCCCAGAAGGTCAGCACGTTGGTGCGCGAGGCGTAGAGATCGCGGATCGATCCCTCGTGGGCGCGGAACTGGTCGCGGCGATGGATCAGCGTGATCTCGCGGCAGGTATCCTGAAGGTTCAGCGCCCAGTCTACGGCTGAGTCGCCGCCGCCGATGATCAGCAGCCGCTTGTCGACAAACTCGTTCTTGGACTTGACGAAGTAGTACACGCCTTTGCCCTCAAGCCGGGCCACGCCGGGCGCGTCGAGCTTGTTGGGCGCGAACGCGCCGACGCCAGCGGCGATCAGCACGGCCTTGGTCTGGTACTCGCCGCCCGTGGTCTTCACCCTGATCTGGCGCTCGCCGATCGGCTCGATGTTCGTCACCTGCTCTTCGAGCCGCACGGTCGGATGGTACTGCATCGCCTGCTCCACAAGCTGCTTGACCAGATCGCGGGCTAGAATCTTGGGAAAGCCCGGCACGTCGAAGATATATTTTTCGGGGTAGAGCACCGCGAGCTGGCCGCCCAGCTCCGGCAGCGCGTCGAGCAGCAGCGTTTTCATGCCGCGTAGCCCCGCGTAGAATGCGCCAAATAATCCAGCCGGTCCACCGCCGATGATTGCGACATCAAATCCATCCTGGGTTGCTTCGGACATAGGGCGCCCGTCCTTTCAATCTTTGTTATGTCTTTCACAGTTTAACCAAAACGTGGCGGTCTGTCGAGATCGAGGCGGTCCTGTACTCGCCGCATCCGACTCATTCAGGGGTGGGCAGTTTCCTCTGGTAGCTGTACGAAAACATAGATCGCCCGGCCTGTCAATCGCCGCCTGCCGATCGCGGGCCGAAGGTCAAAGCGAGGTTGCCGAAGGCGGCGTTTCGTGCTACGCTTTTCAACGAAAGGATGTGCTCATGACCACAGCCTACCTCGTTGACGATCGCTTTTTGCTGCACGATGATTTCGATCATCCCGAAAACGCCGCGCGGCTGCGGGCCATCTTGCAGATGCTCGACGACAGCGGTATGCGCGCTGCGCTGACGCGGATCGAGCCGCGCGAGGCTACCGACGACGAGATCCGCGCGGTGCATCATCGCCGGATGCTGGAGCATACGCAGCGCATGTCGCTCTTTGGCGGCGGCGCGCTCAACCTCGACACCTATATCGTGCAGGAGTCCTGGGATGTTGCGCTGCTGGCGGCTGGCTCGGTCGCGCGCGCTGTCGAGGCCGTGGTCGGCGGCGAGGTCGATAATGCCTTTGCGCTGGTTCGTCCGCCGGGCCATCACGCCACGCCCTCCACTGCTATGGGCTTTTGTCTGATCAACAACGTCGCGGTGGCCGCGCAGATGGCGCGTACCCAGCTTGGCCTGCGCCGCGTGGCGATCATCGACTGGGACACGCATCACGGCAACGGCACCCAGGATATTTTCTACGACGATCCCAGCGTGCTGTACATCTCGTCGCATACCTACCCGTTCTATCCCGGCACCGGCCACTGGCGAGAGCTGGGATCGGGCGAGGGCGAGGGCGCGACGCTCAACATTCCAATGCCTGCCTACACGGGCGACGCCGCCTTCGATCGGGTCTATGACGAGCTGGTGCTGCGCGCGGTTCGTCGCTTCGAGCCGCAGTTGATCATCGTCTCGGCGGGCTACGATTGCCACTGGGCCGATCCGCTCGCGCCGATGATGATGAGCGTGGCCGGCTTTGGCCGCATGGCGCGGATGATCTACGATCTTGCGCGGGAAGTGTGCGATGGACGGCTGGTGTGCGCGCTGGAGGGCGGCTATAACGTGCAGGCGCTCTCGGCCAGCGTGCTTGCGACGCTGCATGTGCTGCTGGGGCAGCCCGATCGGATCGTCGATCCGCTTGGCCCGCCGCCCGACGATGCGACGAAGCAGGCGATCGACATCGAGCCGGTGATCGCCCAGATCGAGCGCGTACATCCGCTGTTTACGTGAAGAGAACAAGAGAACAAAGGAAGAACAAAGAACCGGGTGCCACGCGGGCGCCATGCGGGTGCTCTCTGGGCATGGGCACCCGGCGCACAAACGAACCAGGAAACCGAAACTTGGAACTTGGAACTTGGAACTTGGAACCAAATTCCGCATGAGATAGAGACGACAAGCAACGATGATCGCAGTGATTGATTACGGCGCAGGCAATCTGCGCTCCGCCGTCCGCGCGCTGGACCATGTCGGCGCACAACTGACCGTCACCGACGATCCGAACGTCATCGCCTCGGCGCAGGGCGTGGTGCTGCCCGGCGTCGGCGCAACGCTCGACACGATGAGTGAGCTTGACCGGCGCGGACTATCGCCGGTGATCCCGCAGGTGATTCGGGCCGACACGCCCTTCCTGGGCATTTGCGTGGGCATGCAAGTGCTGGCGCAGATCAGCGAGGAGTTCGGCGAGCATCCATGCCTGGGCGTCGTTCCGGGGCGGGTGCGCAAGCTGCCGGAGCGCGCCGGGAAAGTCCCGCAGATTGGCTGGAACCAGGCGCGGCTCGCGATGCCGGAGCATCCGCTGCTGGCAGGGATTCCCGACGCCACGGATTTTTATTTCGTCCACTCGTACTACGTCGATACGCCCGACCGATCGATCGTGGCCGGGTGGACCGAGTACGGTGTTGAGTTTCCCTCGATGCTGGCGTTTGGCTCGGCATTTGCCACGCAGTTCCACCCTGAGAAGAGCGGGCGCTGGGGTCTGGCGCTGCTGCGCAATTTCGTGCAGCTTGTGGAGAGCCGGAGCGCGCGCGCGCCCGTCCAGCAGGGCGCGGCCTAGATTCAAGGAAACAGCATGATCGATTTGTCAGAGCGGTACGTTGCCGCAGCGCCCCACCCGCAGAACGCCCTGGATATTTTCAAAGGTCAGTGGGCATCCACACTACCCGCGCCGTTCGACAACCTGGAGGCGGGCTGGGCAAATCTCTTCGACGATGCGCGGATTCACTGGCTGCTGGAGCAGATCGGCGGCTGCACGGATCTGTCGGTTCTGGAGCTAGGCCCGCTCGAAGGCGGCCACTCCGCGATGCTTGAGCGGGCAGGAGCCGCCGAGGTGATCGCGATCGAGTCGAACACCCACGCCTATCTCAAATGTTTGATCGTCAAAGAGCTGCTGGGCCTGACCCGTACCCGCTTTTTGTGCGGCGATGGAATCGCGTTTCTCAAAGAGCCGGGCCGGGATTTTGACCTTTGTCTCGCCAGCGGCATCCTGTACCATATGATCAATCCCGTCGAGCTGCTGGCGCTGCTCTCGAAGCGCTGCGCCCGGCATCTGCTGCTCTGGACTCACTACTACGACCAGGCGATCATCGAGCCGCAGCCAGTGGTGGCCGCACACTTCACCGAGCGCAAAGCAGGAAACTACGAGGGCTTCGAGCATACGCTCTACCGCTACGACTATCAGACCACGCTTCAGTGGGAGGGCTTTTGTGGCGGGAGCGCGCCGTATAGCCATTGGATGAGCCGCGACGATATTCTGCGCTGCCTCAAGCACTACGGCTTCAGCGATCTGCGCATCGAGTTCGACCACCGCGATCATCCCCACGGGCCATCCTTTGCGGTCCTTGCGAGTCGCTGAGCGATGATCGGCTGCGCGTTGTGTACCGCAGGAGCAGCGGGTCGCTTGAAAGCGGCGTGCGCTGCCGGGACGAGTGCGGTATAATCAAGCCGCTTTCCTGACTTCAAGTGGCAGCGTCGCCCTGGGATGGCAGCGTTCGCCGATCTTGAAGGAAGTAGGTATATGTCTGCGCTCGAAATCATTCCAGCCATTGATATTAAGGATGGCCGCTGCGTGCGGCTCTATCAGGGCGACTACGCCCAGATAACGGTGTTCGATCAAGATCCGGTCGATGTCGCCCTTAAATGGGCCAGGCTCGGCGCGCAACGGCTGCACGTGGTCGATCTCGATGGCGCGAAGGCCGGTCGGCCAGTCAACGCGCAGATCGTCTATGCGATCGTGCGGGCGGTGTCGATCCCGGTGCAGCTTGGCGGCGGCCTGCGCGACCAGAGCGCGGTCGATGCGGCGCTCAACCTTGGCGTCGAGCGGATCATTTTGGGAACGGCAGCCGTGCGCGATCCGCAGCTTGTTGGCCGCCTGGTGCAGCAGTACGGCGCGCAGATCGTCGTGGGCGTGGACGCACGCGATGGGCTGGTCGCGGCTCAGGGCTGGACCGAAACATCACATGTCAGGACCGAGGAGCTGGTGCGGCGCATGGGCGCGATCGGCGTCCGCAGCATCATCTACACCGATATTGGCCGCGACGGAACGCTGACCGGTCCCGACATCGAGGGCGTGAGCGCGCTAGTGCAGGCTGGTGGGCCGGAGATCATCGCCTCAGGTGGCGTCGCGCGGCTGGAAGATCTGGCCGCGCTCGCGAAAACCGGCGCGGCAGGCGTGATCGTGGGCAAGGCGCTCTACACCGGCGCATTCGATCTGCCCGAAGCGCTCGAAGTCGTCCGGGCGGTCGCGGCTCAGCAGTAGCAGGATCACAACGTTGGTTTGTCGCATGAGCGTTGCTCATCAGCATTGAGGCCGGTATGCCGCAAAAAAATGAGATTGCCGCCAAGTACGAAGAAGAAAAGCTGCGCGTTCAAGAACAGTCGCAGATGATCTACCTGCAAAATCAGATCGATGAGCTGCGCCGCACGATCAAAGAGCAGAATAATAAATATGCGTGGGCCATGGAGCAGGTGCGCCGCGTCGAGGCGCAGAACGCGCAGTTGCAGGGCGTGATCGATCGTCAGGCGCAGGAGCAGCAGGTGGTGCTGGAGGCGTACAAGCGCGAGCTATCCACGCTGCGCCGCGACATCGCCAACGCGCTGGTCAAGGCCGAGGAGTCGGTGAAGCCGATTCGCGAGATCCAGGCGGGAATCCATCAACTGAATGAGTCGCGGCGCAACGATCGGGAGTATGTCACACCGCTGTTCTCGCGTGTGGAGGAGCTGGAGCATGCCGAGCGTGAGACGATTGCGCGGGTGCGCGAAACCGACGACCGGTACCGGCAGCTTTTGACGCAGATCGAGCAGTTACGCCTGGCCGACGACGACGTGCTGGAAGAGATCCGGCAGCTTGGCGATGAGATCAAGGCTGAGAAGCAGGCGCTTCGGCGGCAGGCTGTCGAGGCACAGCAGATGGTTTCGGACGCTCGCAATGCGATGAACGAGCCCGTGGCGCGGCTGGGGCATCTCGAAGATCTGCACAAACACCTGGATGCGATGGTCAGGACGCTGCCCGTCGAGATCGGGGATCTGGCGGCGCAACTGCCGGGGATGAAGGAAGATCTGCGCCGGATCGAGATCATCAGCACCGAGCGCTTTATGCTGACGCAGGAGCGGCTGGAAGAGCTGCGCCACCAGAACGAGGAGCGCCTGGTCGATCTGCGCGATACCGACGAGCAGCATTTACGCCATCTGACAAGCTGGCTGGAGCGCATCGACGGCTGGTGCCGCGAGCAGGAAGGCCGCGTCGGGCGTGTCGGCAACCGGCTGGATCTCCTGTTTCAGCGGCATGAAAACCGGCTGGCCGATCTCGAAGCCCAGGAGGTCAAGCTGTTGGAGCAGATCACCGGTGCCTGGACCGGCCTGCTGGAAGGGCGTCGGGCGCTCGACATCGAGCGGCGTGAGCTGCCGGATGCCGATCTGCCGCCGAGGAGCTGATGCTGACACGGCGAATCATTCCCTGCCTGGATGTCAAGAACGGGCGCGTCGTCAAAGGTGTCACCTTTGTCAATCACATCGACGCGGGCGATCCTGTGGCGCTGGCCGAGCTGTACGACCGCGAGGGCGCGGACGAGCTGGTCTTCTACGATATCACGGCCTCCTCCGACGAGCGCGCGATTATGGCCGATGTGGTCGAGCGCACGGCGGCGCAGGTCTTTATTCCGCTGACGGTCGGCGGCGGTATTCGCACCGTGGACGATATGTACCGTATGCTGCGCGCCGGTGCCGATAAGGTGTCGATCAATACGGCGGCGTTTTACAATCCGCAGTTGATCGAGGATGGCGCGAAGCGCTTTGGCAGCCAGTGTATCGTGCTGTCGATCGATGCGCGGCGGGTAGCGTCCGACGGCAGCGCGCGCTGGGAGGTGTTTACCCATACCGGCGGCGCGGGCCGTGCCACGCAGCGCGATGCAATCGCCTGGGCGCGTGAGGGTGCCGAGCGCGGCGCGGGCGAGATCGTGATCAACAGTATCGACGCCGACGGCACGCGCGCGGGCTACGACCTGGAGCTGCTGCAAGCGGTGTCCGATGCCGTGCCGGTGCCGGTGATCGCGTCGGGCGGCGCTGGCTCGCTGGAGCATATGCTGCAAGCCGTCACCACCGGGCGCGCCGACGCGGCGCTCGCGGCGTCGATCTTCCACTTCGGCACGTACTCGATCGCCCAGGCCAAGACCTACTTTGCCGAGCACGGCGTGCCCGTGCGCAAGCTCTAATCGCTGCCGGGCGACGCGCTGCCAGCGATACACGGACATAAACGATGCGTGTGACGGTTCGCTTCTTTGCGCTTCATCGTGACATCGTTGGAGCGCCCGAACTCCAGCTTGACGTTCCCGACGGAACCACGCTCGGCCAGCTCTGGTCGCGCCTGACGGAGCAGTATCCCGCGCTGCTCCCGGCGACGCGCAGCGTGATGTTTGCGCTCAATCAAGCCTACGCCGATCCCGCTACCGAGCTCCACGAGTGCGATGAGGCCGCGTTTATTCCGCCGGTCAGCGGCGGCCAGCAGCCTGAGGTCGCGGCCTTCGCGATCACGGAGCAGCCGTTGGACGGAGCGGCCTTGCAGCGCCTGGTGCAAACGTCGCAGGATGGCGCTGTCGTGCTCTTTAGCGGCGTGGTCCGCGATAACTTTGGCGGTCGCGCGACGGAGTATCTGGTGTACGAGGCGTACGCGGCGATGGCGCTGCCCGTGCTTGAGCAGATCGCGGCAGAGGCCCGGCAGCAATGGCCGATCGGTCGGGTGGCCGTGCATCATCGCGTCGGGCGGCTGGCGATCGGTGAGACAGCGGTGATCGTCGCGGTGGCCGCGCCGCACCGGCAGGCGGCGTTCGAGGCGGCGGCGTATGTCATGGACCGGATCAAAGAGATCGCGCCGATCTGGAAGCGCGAGCACTGGGCCGATGGTGCCGCCGACTGGGTTGGGGATGAGGGGGAGAGGAAGAACCAAGAACGGGCGCCATGCCCAGAGGGCACCCGGCATGGGCACCCGGCACACGAAGAACCAAACGCATGAACAAAGAACAAAATGAAAAACAAGGGAACAAGAGAACAAAGGAACAAAGCGAGAACCACGAACTAGGTACAGGAAACTCGAAACTCGAAACTTTGGATACCAAATTAAGAAAGAAAAACCAAGAACACAGAACCTAGGCTAATCCTGGTTCTCGGTGCGCCCAGAGGGCACCCGGTTCTTGGTTCTCGCTTTTACCACGCGATGCTAAACGGACCCTCGCGGTTCGTGACTTCCTCCCACTCGACGTTGACATGCTCGACCTGCGCCGCAGGCGGGCCGCTGTAGCACCAGCTAATCATACGCTGGACCGAGGCGCGACTACCCTCGAAGACCGCCTCGACGCGCCCATCGCTCAGATTGCGCACCCAGCCCTCAACCCCAACGCGCTTGGCCTGATCGCGCGTGTGTGTGCGAAAGTTAACCCCTTGAACACGCCCTGAGATGAAGACATGCGCTCGCACGCGCTCCAAGCTCACCGCCATATGTCACCTACTATGTTGGGTAAGAATAAGAAAAAACTGCCGCCCGGCACATGTAGGCCATGAGCATGCGTACTACCTATGCTAACACATTTATTCTGAAAATGCGCCACCTTTTGGACTATTTTCCGATGCAAAAACGACTAAAGATCGTCGTGAGCAGATCCTCACCCACCGTCTCTCCGGTAACTTCTCCAAGCGCCTGCACGGCAGCGGTCACGTCGACCGCCACGAGATCGACCGGCACGTTCAGCTCCAGCGCGGCCACCGCGCCGCGTAGATGCTCCACGCTGCGGCTCAGTGCCTCGCGATGACGAGGATTCGTCACGAGGGTTTCGCCTGTGAGCAGTGCGTTGCCGAGCAGGGTTTGTGCCACCGTTTCGCCTAGCTCGGTCAGGCCCTGGGCCAGCGCCGCCGAGGTTGTGGCCTCGGCGCGAATCGTGGGATGCGCCGCCAGCAGCAGCGTCGGATCGAGCTGCGCCGAAAGATCGGCCTTGTTGTACACGACGATCGTTGGGCGGCCATGCGTGAGCGCGGCGATTGCCAGGTCCTCGTCGGTCAGCGGCGCGGCGCGATCCAGCACCAGCAGCACCACGTCGGCGCTTGCCAGCGCGCGGCGGCTGCGCTCGACGCCGATGCGCTCGACCGGATCGTCGGTTTCGGTGATACCGGCGGTGTCGATCAGCACCACGGGCACGCCCCCCAGATTCGCCGTCTCTTCGAGCGTGTCGCGAGTCGTCCCCGCGATCGGCGTGACGATCGCGCGCTCGACCTGTAACAGCGCGTTGAGCAGACTGGACTTGCCCGCGTTTGGCCTGCCCACCAGCACCGCTCGTGCGCCGTAGCGGTAGAGAATGCC
>DASUTC010000308.1 GCA_036374795.1 Herpetosiphonaceae bacterium | reverse complement strand
GCAGGATCCGAACGCGGTGTGGACCGAGATCACCAGCCGCTATCTGCACGTCATCCCGCATCCTGAGCTTTCGTGGTGGGCGGTACGCGTGCAGCTCGTGAACTCGCCGGGCTACATGGTGAACTACGGTCTCGGTGCAGTCGTGACGGCTGATCTGCGGCAGCGGATTGCGACGCAGCTCGGTCCGTTCGATACAGGCGACGAGCGCTGGTTCGCGTGGCTGTCGCAGAATCTGCTGAGCTCGGGACAGACGCACGAGACAGCCCAGCTGCTGCGCGGATTCCTCGGCCGCCCCGTTTCGCCGCAGGCGCTGCTCACCGAGATCGGCAGAATGCAAAAGAAGAAGAACTGAGGAAACGTGCTGCAAGAGACTGCTGTCTACCTGCTCGGCAATGTCCCTGGGCTGCCGCCGATCGTGCAGACGGTTCATCTGCTCGGCATCGCGGTCATCATGAGCTCGGTCGTATTGCTCGACTTGCGCGTCCTCGGCCTCGCGCTGCCGAGCCAGGAGGTGCAGGAGCTCACGCGGCGCGTGATGCCGTGGGTGTGGTGGACGCTGCCGGTCATGTTGCTGTCGGGTTTGCCGTTCGTCTGCGCGCGGCCGCAGCGCTATTTCACGAACCCCGTATTTGGCTTGAAGTTCGCGCTGCTGCTGCCGGCCATCGCGCTCGCGGCGCTGCTGCACTTCAACGGCATTCGCAAGCCTGACAACTGGGGAACCAAGCTGATCGCAGCGGTCTCGCTGCTGCTGTGGATCGGCGTCGTGCTCGCGGGTCGCTGGATCGCGTACGTCGACTATCTGTTTCCGCCGGAAGAGTGATGCAGCTCGAGGAGTTCTGGACCTGGCTCGAGATGACGCCGCTCGCTGCGCGCATCGGCGAGAGCGCGTGGTTTCCGTTTCTCGAATCCATCCACGTGCTGAGCGCGATGTTCGTCGTCGGCACCGTGTTGATGATGGACTTGCGGCTGCTCGGCTGGTCAGCGCGCCGCTATTCCGTGACGGCGATCACAGATGAAGTCGTGCCGTGGGCTTGGGGCGCATTCGTCATCGCAGTTGTGGCAGGCGTTGGATTGCTGTTGCCGCGCGCGAGCTGGTACGTAGCAAATCCTGCTTTTCTCACGAAGGTAGTTCTG
>DASUTC010000307.1 GCA_036374795.1 Herpetosiphonaceae bacterium | reverse complement strand
TGCGCGCTCCACCTTTGCAGCGATTCCCCAGGTGCGCGCCTGTGTGCTGAGCAGTGTTGAGCGGCGACGAGGGCGGTACACCGTCTTCTCATTCTGGATGCGAGCGTTCTCATTTTCCGTGCTGATCGTGACCTTAACGGTCGCTGTCGTCCGATTAATCGCCGATCATAACACCATTCTTTCGATGATCGCGCAAGCCGCCGCTTGATGAGCTATTGACTGATCGGGTATACTGAGAATACCATCACGGTGACGCCGAATAACGCGCTGTGTGAGCAATCGAAGCGCAGCATAGTGTCTACTACGCATCAAGGCGCTCGTCGTACACGGTTGATACCCCCCACATGGCAGCATCCGCTGCCGTCAGGAGGTAGAAGCTCACGTAAGCTCAAGGCGCTCATCTCGATCAAACGATTGCCACTTCAATAATGCAGAATCGCGGCGCATATTGGGGAGCCTGCCAATTCTGCATCAGCACGGGGACTGTTTGGGGAACGCCCCCAGACCACGCCTGACGGCGCAACAAGGAGCATTGCAATGCAGCTAGCCCGACAAGCACGGCATTCGATCTTCTCACGAACGCTGCTGTACATCGTCATTCCAATCATCGTGATCGGAGCACTGCTGATGTCACGAGGAGTTGTCTCAACGGCGGCATCGAATCCTGCTCAGCCCTACGTTCTGACCTTCCCTGAAGGCAGCGGAAACGTCGTGGTGATCCCAAGCAAGAATAAAGTGCAATTCGTTGTCTCGCTCGAAGGCTTAGCCGACGGAGAGTACGAGATTGCGCTTGAGGGCGACTCCGGCCAGGGCGCGATGTTTGGTGCCGGAAACGCGCACCTGCAAGCGGGCCAGCTCTCCGGCGATACCGCCATCCGGCCCCATGTCGGAAACATCCTCATGTGGGCGGTGCATCCTGAGCGGGTCGTGCAGCAAACCAGCAATCCGCGCGTCGTCGTCTATCAGACCGGCGGCGAGCGCAAAGCGGTTGCAAGCGTCGCGCTGCCGAAGTAGCGCTGCCGAGGGACCAAGAGAACAAACGATAGAACAAGGGAGCAAGCGAACAAGCCAATTAAGCCTTGTTCCTTTGTTCTTTTATTCTTTTGTTCGTGTATCCCCAGGCCCTTTGGCCTTTGGTCTAGCTTGACTCCACCCCCGCCATCGACTATACTTCGCACTACAAAAGCGACGACGGGGAAGAGTAAACTGTTGACGCTGCATCAGAGAGCCTGCGGCAGGTGCGAGCAGGCGCAGCAGATAGCTTGAAAATCACCCCTGAGCTGATCGCCGAACCGTCGAGACGGGCCGTGCGTCCGCAGACCTAGTAGACCGATCCGGCCTCGCCAGCCGTTACCCAGACGGAGATGTGATAGCATCTCACCGAGCGGGCGCAGCAATGCGCCAAGCGGGGTGGTACCGCGGGGTGATAACGCCTCGTCCCCTTTCTGTTGGGGACGGGGTTTTTTGATCCCTGCCGCAGCGGATCGCCAGATGCGGAACACATCATAGACCGAGAGAGCCTGCCGCAGGTGGGCCAGGAAAGGAGCGTAGCATGGCTTTCAAACCCGTTGACACCCGTGTTTCGTTTCCCGCGCTCGAAAGCGAGATCGCCCAGTGGTGGCGCGAGAGCGATGTGATCAAACGATCGCTCGAAAGCGGTGATCGGAACAGGCCGTTCATCTTCTTCGAGGGGCCGCCGACGGCCAACGGCAAGCCCGGCGTGCATCACGTCGAGGCGCGTGTAACCAAAGATATCATCAACCGCTTCCAGCGTATGCAGGGCCACTATGTGATCGGCGCGCGCGGCGGCTGGGATACGCACGGCCTGCCCGTGGAAGTCGAGGTCGAAAAAGAGCTTGGCTTCCGGGGCAAGCCCGACATCGAAAAGTACGGCATCGAGGCGTTCAACGCCAAATGTAAGGAGAGCGTCGGGCGCTACGTCGCGGAGTTCGAGCGGCTGACCGAGCGCATCGCCTACTGGCTCGACCTTGAGAATCCGTACGTCACTTACGACAACAGCTACGTCGAGTCGCTGTGGTGGATCGTCAAGGAGCTGTGGCAGCGCGATCTGCTCTTCCGCGACTACAAGACGACGTGGCACTGCCCGCGCTGCGGCACGACGCTGGCCGACGCGGAGGTCGCGCTCGGCTACGAGGACAATACCGACGATCCCTCGGTCTGGATCAACTTCAAGGTCAGGCCGACCGATCACGCGCTGGCGGGCAGGCTGGAGGGCGCGTCCCTGCTGGCCTGGACAACCACGCCGTGGACGCTTCCGGCG
Organism: Herpetosiphonaceae bacterium; assembly: GCA_036374795.1. Classification (NCBI taxonomy): domain Bacteria; kingdom Bacillati; phylum Chloroflexota; class Chloroflexia; order Herpetosiphonales; family Herpetosiphonaceae; species Herpetosiphonaceae bacterium. The sequence goes on along the minus strand of DASUTC010000307.1, from coordinate 25,819 downwards.
AACGTGTCGCTGGCGGTCAAGCCCGACGCCGACTACGCGCTGGTGGAGAAAGACGGCGCTCGCTACGTCATGGCGCGGGCGCTCGTGGAGCAAGTGCTGGGCGAGGACGCGCAGGTGCTCGCTACCGTGGAAGGCCATACGCTGGTCGATCTGCGCTACGAGCCGCTCTTCGAGGGCGTGCCCGGCCCAGGCGAAACCGTCGATTGGAGCACGGCTTATCGCGTCGTGGCCGACGATTTCGTCTCGCTGGAGGACGGCACCGGCATCGTGCATATCGCTCCGGCCTACGGCGATCTTGAGATCGGGCGCAGGTACGGCATGCCGACGCTCTTCTCGGTCGATCTGAACGGCGCGGTCTTGCCTGAGTTCAACGAGCTTGGCTTCGGCGGAATGTTCTTCAAAGACGCCGATCCGCTGATCACGCGCAACCTCAAGCAGCGCGGCCTGCTCTTCAAGAGCGGACGGGTCAAGCACACCTATCCCTTCTGCTGGCGCTGCAAGACGCCGCTGCTGAACTACGCCAAGCGCTCGTGGTACATCCGCACCACGGCCAAAAAGGACCAGCTGATCGCCAACAACCAGCAGATCCACTGGGTGCCCGATCACATCAAGAACGGACGCTTCGGCAACTGGCTGGAGAACAACATCGACTGGGCGATCTCGCGCGAGCGCTACTGGGGCACGCCGCTGCCAATCTGGACCTGCGAGGAGTGCGGCCAGGTCGAGGTGATCGGCTCGGTCAAGGATCTGAGCGAGCGGGCAGGACAGGATCTTTCCAGCCTGGATCTGCACCGGCCCTTCGTCGACGCGCCGAGCTGGGATTGTGCCGCGTGCGGCAGCGGCGGCATGAAGCGCGTTCCCGACGTGGCCGACGCCTGGTTTGACAGCGGATCGATGCCTGTGGCGCAGTGGCACTATCCCTTCGAGAACCAGGAGCTATTCCAGGTGGCGGGCCAGGCCGACTTCATTTCGGAGGCGATCGACCAGACGCGCGGCTGGTTCTACACGCTGCACGCCGTCTCGACGCTGCTCTTCGACCGGCCAGCGTTCAAGAACGTGATCTGCCTGGGCCATATCCTCGACGTGCGCGGCGAGAAAATGTCGAAGTCGCGCGGCAATGTCGTCGATCCGTTCATGCTGGTCGATCAGTACGGCGCGGACGCGACCCGCTGGTACATGTACGCCAGCGCGCCGCCGTACAACCCGCGCCGGTTCGCGCCGGAGCATGTCGGCGAGATGCTGCGCCAGTTTATGCTGACGCTGTGGAACACCTACAGCTTCTTTGTCACATACGCCAACCTCGACGGCTGGAAGCCTGCGCAGGGCACGGCGGCGACGGAGGGGCTGCAAGACATCGACCGCTGGGCGCTGGCAAGCCTCAACAAGCTGGTAGCCGAGGTCACGGCGGATCTGGCCGACTACGACATCTACCAGCCGACCAAGCGGATCGAGACGTTTGTCGAGGAGCTGTCGAACTGGTACGTTCGGCGCAACCGGCGGCGCTTCTGGAAATCGGAGAGCGACGCCGACAAGAACGCGGCCTACTCCACCCTGTACACCTGTCTGGTGACGCTTGCCAAGCTGCTCGCGCCGTTCACGCCGTTCCTCAGCGAGGCGATGTACCGCAACCTGGTGGCGGAGCACCACCCAGAGGGTACCCGCGACGCGCCGGTGAGCGTCCATCTCGCTCCGTGGCCGACCGTCGACGAGGCGGCGATCGATCAGCAGTTGCTCGACGACACCGAGACGCTGCTTCACGCGGTCACTGCCGGTCGCGCCGCCCGCAAGCAGAGCGGCGTCAAAGTGCGGCAGCCGCTTCAATCATTGCTGGTGCGCGCGCCGACAGCCACGCAGACCAACGCGCTGCGGCGGTTCGAGGAGGAGCTGCGCGACGAGTTGAACGTCAAGGCCGTCAGGTACCTTGGCCCAGCGGGCAACCCCGGCGCGGGAATGGTCGAGTACCGCTTCAAGCCCAACCTGAAGCTCGTCGGCAAGAAGTACGGCAAGCAGGTGCCGAGCATCAAAGCCGCGCTTGAGCAGTTGAGCGGCTCGGATGCCGCCGAGGCCGGACGTCGCGCCGAGGCGGGCCAGCCGATCGCGCTGACGGTCGATGGGCAGCCGCTGGAGCTGCTGGCGGAGGAGGTGCTGGTCGAAAGCTCGTCGCCGGAGGGCTACGCCGTGGCCGAGGACGGCGGCGTGCTCGTCGCGCTCGATACCACGCTGACCGACGAGCTACGCCAGGAGGGCGCGGCGCGCGATCTGGTGCGTGTGATTCAGGATGCGCGCAAAGAGGCGGGCTTCGAGATCGCCGACCGGATCGAGCTGTACCTGAGCGGCCTGGGCGCGCATCACGAGGGCGTGTCGCTGGATCAGGTGGTCGAGCGCTACGGCAGCTACATCAAGGGCGAAACGCTCGCCAAAGCGCTGCACCTGGGCGCGGTGCCGCAGCAGGGCCACGTGATGAAGGTCGAGATCGGCGGCGTGCCGCTTGAGATCGGCATCCTGCGGGCATAGGGCCAGAGTCAGAAGCCAATCGATCCGCAGACCGCGTCAGACAGAGCAGGACGAGCGTTCAATGGGGCGCTCGTCCTGTCTGCTATAGCGCTCCGGGCTATACGCGCATAGCCCAAATGGGCTATATTAAACCTGTTCTAAACCGGTTATGATCCCTGAGTGTGAGAGGATCGTTTCCGCCCCTGTCGGTGCCCGCCTCGTCCTGCTTGCAGCGCCGGGCATACGCCGGAGTCATACGAGCACCCGACTCCCGGCATCCGTTTTTAGCAAGGAGAATATCATGCGGAGGAAGATCGTCGCCGTTTTGTCGCTCGTTGCCGTGCTGCTCGCCACGATCGCGCCTGCCAAAGCGATCACCTATGGCGAGCTAGACGGCGATCGCCACCCCAACGTCGGCGCGATGGTCGCGGAGTGGCGCGCTCCCGGCCAGAAAGACCTCTTTTGCTCCGGCACGCTGATCTCGCCCACCGTCTTTGTCACCGCCGCCCACTGCACCGCCTACCTTCAGTCGCGCGGGATTAACCATGTGTGGGTCATGTTCGACGCACACTTCGATCCGGCAACGTCGACCTTCCATCATGGCGTGATGCACACCAACCCGGCCTACAGCCAGCGCCAGGATGATACCGGCGACATCGCCGTAATCGTCCTCGATCGCGCGATCCGCAATATCACCCCGGCCCGGCTGCCAACCGCGAATCTGCTCGATCAGATGGCGGTGCAGAACGGCCTGAAGGACCAGACCTTCACCGCCGTTGGCTATGGCGTGCTGGAGCCGACCCGCGCCGATGGGCAGCCCGTCTTCACCGACAACGACGATCGCCGCGTCGCAACATCGCGCTTCGATGCGCTCAACCCGACGTTCCTGCGCCTCTCGCAGAACGACGCGACGGGCGACGGCGGCACCTGCTACGGCGATTCGGGCGGCCCGAACTTCCTCGGCACCACCGACATCCTTGCCGCAGTGACGACGACCGGCGACTCGCAGTGCTGGGCGACCAACGTCGACTATCGCACCGATACGGCGTCGGCTCGTGCCTTCCTTGGCAATTATGTCACGCTGCCGTAGCCGCTAGCCCGATCAGCTTACTCATCGCCAACGCGCCCCGATTCAGCATCGAGGCGCGTTCGTGTATCCGGGGCTGAGCACCAAAACGTTCGCCGCGCCGATCGACCGCCGAAGATTCATACACACGTCACGGGGTGTGGTATAATCCCACCACAGACCTCTTACGAATCGCCTGTATCAACCACAAGACCCAGACTCGTCACACGCACTCGGATGCTGTATACATCCCTGATCATCGCACCTCGCATCCTCTAGCCACATGTAAGCCAGCAGGATCCGTTAGTGTCCGCCGGGTATCCAAGGAGGAAACGATGCGGAGAACTATGATCGTCGTCCTGTCGCTTGTTGCCGCGCTGCTCGCCACGATCGCGCCCGCCAGAGCGATCACCTATGGCGAGCTAGACGGCAATCGTCACCCCAATGTCGGCGCGATCGTCGCGGAGTGGCGTCCGTCCGGCGAGAAAGACCTGCTGTGCTCCGGCACGCTGATCTCGCCGACGGTGTTTCTAACGGCTGCGCACTGCACCGCCTTTCTTGAGTCGCGCGGCATTAGCGAGGTGTGGGTTACGTTCGACTCGCACTTCGATCCGGCGACGGCGACGCTGTATCCCGGCGTGATGTACACCAACCCGGCCTACAGCCAGCGCCAGGATGATACCGGCGACATCGCCGTGATCGTCCTCGATCAGCCGATAACCCATCTGACGCCCGCTCGCCTGCCAACCGCTGGACTGTTCGATCAGATGGCGGCACAGAACGGGCTGAAGGACCAGACCTTCACCGCCGTGGGCTATGGCACGCTGGAGCCAACGCGGGGCAATGGTCGTCCGGTCTTCACCGACAATGTCGATCGGCGCATGTCCACATCGCGCTTCAACGCGCTCAACAAGACCTTTATGCGCCTCTCGCAGAACAATGCCACGGGCGATAGCGGCACCTGCTACGGCGATTCGGGCGGTCCCAACTTCCTCGGCACCACCGACATCATCGCCGGCATCACCATTACCGGCGACATCCAGTGCTGGGCAACCAACGTGATCTACCGCCTCGATACCCAGTCGACGCGCGATTTCCTCAGCAGCTTTGTAGCGCTGCCCTAGCAACAAACCGGCTCGTAGAATCGAACACCGCTCGATCGCCTTCACGATCGAGCGGTGGTGCTGTGTATCCCGCTCCTCAGCCGATCAGCGCCGCCCGGTCGATGCCGGGCAAATTAAGCTGCATCTCGGCCTCGCCGCGCATGCCCAGCACCGAGCGCAGCGTGTCGATCACCTGCTGGCGATCCTCGGCCACATTCACCACATCCAGATCGTCGGTTTCGATCGTCACCACGGGGCAGAGATCGAAGCGCCGCAGCCACTCCTCGTAGCGCCGGTTAAGATGCTCCAGGTACGAGCGCGGGATCGTGCTCTCGGACGATCGCGCCCGGCCATTGATCCGCTTTGTCAGGGTTGTGACGTTGGCGCGCAGATAGATCATCAGAGTCGGCGGCGCGACCGAGTGGGTGAGCGCCTGGTACAGCCGCCGATAGGTGCGAAAATCGCGGTGCGAGAGAATGCCCTGCTCCAGCAAGCCTTTGACGAAAACCTCGTAGTCCTCGTACATCGAGCGATCTTGCACGACCGAGATCGGCGTGTCGGCAATCTCCTGCTGCTGCTCGAAGCGCTGCGACAAAAACCAGATTTGCGAGTGAAAGCCCCAGCGCTCACGGTCGGCGTAGTAGTCATCCAGATACGGATGGTCGGCGACCAGCTCGTAGTAGGGCTGCCAGCCGAACACATCCGCCAGGATGCCGACCAGCGTCGACTTGCCGACACCGATATTTCCGGCAATACTGACGTAATGCCGCCGCGTATGTGGTTCCGTCGCCACAGATTTGCTCCCATGTGACAGCTAGCCGCTTGCTCGCCGCTCGTAACGATCGCCGCGATTATAGCATACTGCTCCTGCCCAAGAGCACAGATCTGAACATATGTGTCATAGATAGCGGCTGGAACCGGAGCAGCGAGCGGGTCAAGGGTGGGCGGTGCCGCTCAGGGTAGCACCGCCCCAGGCTGTCGGACGAGACATATCGCGAGACGAGCAGGCGATCGGCGGACGCGCTAGCCGCCGAAGGGCACGCGGAGCTGCATGGCGGTGCCCTGGCCGGGCTGCGAGTGAATGCTCCAGCTTCCGCCGATCAGTTGTGCGCGCTCGCGCATATTCAGCAGCCCGAAGCTGCCGCGCTGCATGTAGCTGCCCTGCGTGTGCTGTACATCGAAGCCCCGGCCATTATCGCGGATCTCAATCGCCAGCGCCGCGCCGTCCTCGCGCAGCCTGATCCAGACATCGCTGGCGGCGGCGTGCTTGCGAACGTTGCTCAGCGCCTCCTGAATGATGATAAACACGGCGGACTCGGCCTCGACCGGAAGCCGCCGCAGGCTCGTGGGCGCGTCCAGGTGAATCAGCAGCTCGTCCGATCGGTAGAAGCGCGCGACGTACTTGTGCAGCACGACCACCAGGCCCTCTTCGGCGATGCCCAGCGGACGCAGCTCGTACAGCACCGTGCGCAGATCTTGCGTCGCGCGCCGTAGCTGCTCGGCCAGGCCATCCAGCGCGCGGGACAACTGCTCCGGCGCTCGCTCGGCCACCCGCCGCACGTATTGCACGTTGAGTTCGGCGACGGCAACCTGCTGCGCGGGGCCGTCGTGGAGATCGCGCGCCATCTGCGTCCGCACCTCAACCTCGCGGCGAAGCAGCCGCTCACGCTCGATCCGCAGCGCCTCTGCCAGCTCAAGCGCCTCTGCCTCCGCGTGCTTCCAGCGCATGTACTGGCCGATCTGGCTGCCGAACGTGGTCAGCAGCGCGACCAGATGCGGATCGGAGGATCTGGCGGCGCGGCTGAATAATCCGAGCACTCCGCAGCGCTCACCGCCCACATGCAGCGGCACGGCGCACGCCGCGCGGAATGGCGTCTCAAGAGCGCTCGACGATCCCAGCAGATCGGCTTCGGTCAGCTCGCCGTCGACCCACAGCGGCCCGCCGCTGGTCCAGGCCCGCCCGGCAAGGCCCAGGCGCGCACCTGAGAGTGCTTGCCGATCGAGCGCCGCGTCTAGCTCACCCTCAAGCGCGGGCGCTTGCCATGTTGCTACCGATCGCAGCGCGGCGGTCTGCGGATCGGCACCCCAGACGACACCCAGATCCCAGCCCAGATGCTCGCAGCACAGCCGGAGAACCCTGGTCAGCGTCTCCTCAAGCGGGGCGGACTCCGCCAGCGCGCCTGTCACAGCGCTGTGCAGGCTGAGATGCACATCCAACTGCGTCCTCGTCCGGCGCTCGGCACGGTCGGCGGTGATCTGTCGTGTCAGCGCGTCGATCAGGAGATTGGCCGCCAGATCAAGCTCATCCAGCGCGATCATCGGATCGGGAGCGACGAAATGCAGCGCGCCGACATGCGTCCCCTGCGCGCTCAACGGCATCGTCAGCAGTTGGACATCCGCGCACTCGTGCCATAGCGGACAGGTCTGGCGTGGCGATAGGCGGCTCTCGGCCTGGCGCAGCTCGTGCCGCACGTACTCGGTTAACATGCCGTGGCTGGCGCTCATCGCCGACTCGTGCGGGGGATGATAGGTGATCATACAGGCGCTGGCAGCAGCACCGCCGCACATCATCTCGGCTGCTGCCGTCAGCAGTTGCTCCATGTTTCGCACATCCAACCTTGCTAAAAAAGAGAGCTGTCGCCAGCGTGGCAGGCTGCTCGACGGCGGGGAGATCGGATCTTCAAGGATGACATCCATCAGCGTAGCCCCTTGCGTAAACGTCTGGAAATGAACGGGACCGAACCAATCACATCGGCGGCTGACAGCCGCGCGGCAACACCGGCATCTGCGATAGCATGGAATATTGAGCTTTGAGCTTTGAGTTTCGCGTGCAGGCCCTCACCCCGGGCCGGGGTACCATGCCGGGTGCCCTTTGGGCATGGCACCCGGTCTGGCACCCCCGCTCCCCTGGCCCCTGGCACAGAGCGGGGAGCAACGAGCTATTTTGTTCTTTGTTCTCTGCGCTTTGTTCTTTCGTTTGGTTCTTGGTGCTTGGTTCTTGGTATGCCCACAGGGCGCCCGTTCCTGGTTCTCCGGGCCTAACCCCGCATTAACCGCCAAGATCGAGCGACTGGAGCCGCGCCTCGGACGGCTGGCCGGATGCGTCCCAGCCATGCGCCGTATAGTACTGCGCCAAAAGCTGCGTGAGGTCGGGCACCTGTCCCGCCGCGCGTCCCTCGCTCAGAGACGTCTCGCGCCAGCGACGCGGCAGCGTATCGTTGACGCCATTGCGGGCTAGCGTCATGCGCTCAAGCGTCACGATCCGCTCGCCGAGCTTCGCCAGACTGGCCGATGTCCACTTCACGCCCGTCACCAGCGAGGCTAGCTCGGCCATCTCGCCGGGCGTGATGGCGTAGGCCAGCAGCCCCCAGCGACGGCAAAGGCCCAGCGCGTCCAGCGCAGCGCCAAAGCGCTCGTGCCACAGCAGGCGGCTGACATCCACGGGCACATCCGGCGCGCGGCTAAAGTCGGGCAGGTGCTCCGGCGCGGCTGGCAGCAGCCCCGACAGCGGCAGCGCCATGCGATAATCGCCCGGCCAGGTGCTCGTCGCCAGGTGCAGCGCCAGAATTGGCAGGGGACGCGGATCGATCGGCGACATCGCGCCGCCGTAGACCTGCGGTGCCCAGACTTCGCTGCTCCAGAAGATCGCCTGCATCTCGCCGACGCCCAGGCTGAGCACGCCGCCGACGCCTTCTTTGCGCCCGATCTTCTCGATCACGTCCAGCAACACCTGACCGTCGGCCCAGGGCAGCGCGGGCGTCCGATGCAAGCCCTGCTGCTGGCACTCCATCAAAAACGCAATCGCGGCTGCCGTCGCCGTCACATCCAGTCCCAGCCGCAGGCAGCGCTCGTTCGCGAGCAGCACCACCTCCAGATCGGCAATCCCGCAGCGCACGCCAAAGCCAAGCACGGCCTCCAGATCGGGGCGGGGCAGCGGGCTGCCATCGCGCTGGACGAACTCGGCGTAGCACGGCAGCGGACAGTTCCCATGCGCGTGCTGCTTGCCGCGCAGCGCCAGCGTCGAGCGCGACAGCGCCAGCATGCCGCCGAAGACACCATCCTGGCCGTTGCGTCCCGTCACCGCGCCGTGGTCGTTCAGCAGGTTGATGTAGGCCGCGCTGCCGAAGCGCCGCACATCGACGGCCAGCGGTGACGTTTCGCAGCGCTGCGTCAAGGTCTGCTCAAGCTGGCGTAATCCCGCCGCATCATGGACGCTCAGCGGCTCGCCGCCGTGAACCACAATCGCCTTGATCCGCTTGGCGGCCATCACTGCCCCGGCTCCGGCAGGCTCGACCGGATACCGCCCATCGACGACCGGCGTGGCATACGCGACACCTGCCTCGCCCGCCGGTCCAAGCGCCAGCACGCGCGCGTCCTCGCCGTACTCCGCCCGCAGTGCCACCGCCGTCGAAACCGTATCCAGGCCCACGAAGTTAGCCGCCGGGTGAATCTCGGCACCGTCGGGCGAGATACGGATGATCGACCAATCTTCGGCCACACCGGCGACGATCAGCAGCGACAGCCCCGCTCGTCGCAAGGCATTGCCCCAGTCGCCCTCGGCCCAGCCCTGCGACAGCACGCCGGTCAGCGGCGCGATGGTGCCCACAAAGATGCCAGCGGTGCCGAGCGCGCCGGTTCCCTGTAACAGGCCAGGCGCGAAGATCAATGGATTTTCGGGAGCCAGCGGCGAAAGATCGGCGGGGAGGCCCGCGAGCAGCTTCCCGGTAAGACCCCGGCCACCCCCGAAGAGCGTCTGCCAGGTCGGCGGCAGCGCGCGACGTTGCTGCCCGTGTGTTTCAAGATGGATGCGCAAAGCGGTCGCAGAATCATTCATCATTGCGGTATTAAACGAGGTAGCCTGGTAGCCCACAATGGCGCGACGGTCTTGTTTCGTCGTAGCACAGACGGCTGCAAACAACCGCATACCCTGAGCCGTCATGCTATAATCCCAAGCCCAGACCCAGATATTCGAGGATGGGAATGGCCGCTACTGGCGCATCACTGCGATAACCTTATGAAGATACTGATTTTTGGCAACGATAGCTGCGCGCATCTGTTGGGCTGGAAACTGGTCAACAGCGCCTATGTTCAAGAGATCATCCTCGCGCCGGGCAATGGTGGGACGAGCTTCTTCGCCTCATCGGTCGATCTGGCGGTCGAGGATCTGGCGGCGATCACCACCTTCGTCCTTGGCGAGTCGGTCGATCTGGTCATGGCGGACGCTCCGGGGATCGCCGCCGGTGTCACCGACGAGGTTGGAGCGCTGCCGCTGCCGATCGTCGGATCGAAGCGCGCGCTCAAGTCGCTGCACTATAGCCGCTGCGCCGCGCGCGAGTGGCTGCAACAGCATGGGCTGCCGACACCACGTGGACGAGTCTGTACCACCCAGCAGCAGGCCGAAAAATACGCGGCAACGCTGATGCATCCGCTGGTCGTCGCCGCCGACGATCCCGCAGGACCGGCGATTGTGTGTCACGATCGCACGGCGGTGCCGCAGGCGATTGCCGACTGTCTGGAAGTTAACATGCCCAGCGCGGTGATCGTCGAGGAACTGGTCAGCGGCTCGCTGGTGACAGCCTCGCTGCTCACGGATGGCACAGCCGCCGTGCCGATTCCGGCAACGCGGCTCTACCCCGCGACCGCACAGCCCTACGCGCGGGCTAGCGGCGTTCACAGCGCCGTAACGCCGCTCTGGGAGCGGCTGGAAGCACATCTGGAAAAGCAGATCCGCCAGCCGCTCCTGACGGCGCTCCAGCAGGATGGACGGGGCGCGAGCGGCTGGATCGGCACGACCTGCGTGATCGGCAAGCGCGGCCCGCTGATCCAGGCGCTCCATCTGGTTCCGTCGGGCCTGGAGCTTGCCGCGACGCTGCCGCGACTCGAAGGCGATCTGCTGCCGCTGCTGATCGGCAGCGCGCGCGGTACGCTTGGAGCAGCCCAGCCGCCAGCCTGGCGCAGCGAGGCGATCGTCGGCGCGGCGCTGTACCGCGCGGGCACATCCGGCTCTGAGATCTCGCTCACGGCCTTCGAGACATTCGATCCCGGCATTCTAGTCTTTCACCACGCAACCACGCCGCTGGTACCGAACACGTATGTGCCGCATGCCGCGCGCCTGGGTGGCTCGAAGCCGGGCGGCTTCAACCTGGGCTTCGGCGCTCCGGCAAACTCACTCGCTTCAGGCACCACGGCCGACCCGCTGGTAGCGATCGTCATCGCCAGCGGCCCCGATCTGGCAACCGCCCGCGATCGGCTGTACGCCAACCTCCGCCGCAGCAGCCTTGCGCCCAGCACCTACCGCGACGACATCGGCAGCCGCGAGCTGTAACGTCAACAGGCAAAATAAAACCGCCGGTTTAAACACCGGCGGTTTCGTGTTGATAGCCGAAGAGCTAGCGGTCGACAACCTTCACGTAGATGATTGACTCATTGCCGCTGCTCTTGCCCTTGAAGCCGATACCGTACACGCCCGGCGGGAGTAGCGCCTGCAAGTAGCCGCTGATGCGTCCCTGCTCATCGGCGTTGATCGGATCAAGCTCGACAGCCGCGCCGTCGGAGCGGACGATCACGAAGGCAATCTCCTCAACCGGCTGGAAGCCACCGGCGTCGATCTCAAGATAGGTACCGATCACCACACAGCTGGCAGGCGCAAGCGTCGCGTTGACCGGCGGCGGAATGGGACCACAGCGATCGGGCGGCATCTGGCCGCTGGGCTGCGTGGTGCTGCCGCCGGGCCGGGCTGTCTCATTGCCAAGCAATCCGAGCAGCACCTGATACTCCTGCGGCTTGTCGGGGTGGAACTCGAAGCGTGCCCGCTCGAACCACTGCGTCACGACGTTCTCACCTGAGGTGTTCACCTCCGGCGCCGGCTCCGACAGCGGCATGCCGAACAGCGCCAGCGAGCGGCCATCGGGCGACAGCTTGGGATCGCGCAGGCCGTTCTTCTTCCAGTAGCTCAGGAACGGCTCGCAGACGCTGTGGCCGGTTTCGGCAAAGAACTGACAGCCGTTTGTCGGCTGGCCCTTGGGGAACGTGAACCAGTCGCGGCCCTGGCGCTTGAGCTGCACGTCGCTGAGCCGTCCGAGCAGCACGTGATACGGCGGTGCCTTCTCAGGATGCGCCTCGAAGCGATTGCGCTCGAAGTACTGAACGGTGAAGGTGCCCTCGGCGCTGGTTTCCTGAAACTCTTCGGAGATCGGGAAGCCAAAGACCGCCAGGCCGCCGTTCTGTGCCCAGTAATCTTTGAAGGTGCCGCGCAGCGTATGCTGGGTTTCGGGGAAGAAAAGCACGCCGTTCTGGTTCGGGTTGGGCACCGGATCGAACTGCGGCATGCGCACCGACGAGACGGCCCGCGCCGCGTTGATCCGCCCCGCGCCATACTGCCAGTCCGCGCCGGGATTGCCCAGATCATCGACGGTGCCCGTCAGGATCGAGCGTACGGCGTTCACATCCAGGTTGGGATTGATCGACAGGATCAGCCCGGCAAGGCCCGCCACGTAGGGCGCGGCCATCGAGGTGCCCGACTCCGCGACATACGAGAAGGGGAAGTTCGCGCTGTCGCTCCACGTGCTGGCGATATTCCAGCCGGGCGCGCTCACATCGACGTATGGCTGGACCTGCGAGAAGAACACGTGCTGATCGTTGTGGTCGGTCGCGCCCACGGCGATCACTTCGTCGTAGGCTGCCGGATATTCAACCGGATTGCCCTCGTCCGCCGAGTTGCCTGCGGCCACGACCACCACCACATTCTTGCTGACAGCGTACTTGATCGCCTCGTGGATCGCGGGCGAGTCTTCTTCGCCGCCCAGGCTGAGGTTGATCACCCGCGCGCCCTGATCGGCAGCCCAGCGAATGCCGCTAACCAGCGCATCGTGTGGAATACCGTCCTGGCCGCCGACTTTGACCGGGAGAATGCTGCACTGCCAGCACATACCCGCGACGCCTTCGCCGTTGTCGCCAGCCGCTGCGGCGATACCGGCGACATGTGTGCCGTGTCCAACATCGTCGGACGCATCGGCGTCGTTGTTGGCGAAGTCGTAGCCCGGCAGCACGCGGCCCGTGAAGTCGGGGTGATTCAGCCGCACACCGCTATCGATGATCGCGATCTTCACCGTGCTGCTGCCGGTCGTCATGTCCCACGCGCCATAGGCATTGATTTTGTTCAAGCCGTACTGAAAGGTCGAGAGCGGGTCGTTGACCGTGCGCAGCAGTTGGTAGCGATAGTTCGGCTGCGCATAGGCGACCTCAGGGTCGGCGGCAAGCTTGCGGGCCAGCGCCGGAATATCGGCGTTCTCCGCGAGATCGAGGCGGAACATGCCCGTCGCAATCTGTTTCGAGGATTTCAGCTTGACGCTTGCGAAGCGCGCCTGAAGCGCCTGCGTTGTGGCAGCGCCACGCTTCATAAAGGCTGAGCCATCGCGCATACGCACGATCAACTGTCCTGCAACATAGTCGCTGCCCTTGGTCGAGCGACGAACCGTAGCGCCCTTGGATGAGTCTTGGAAGAACTTCGGTTTGACTTCCTGAGCGAATGAGGCCGGGGTGATGAGGACAGACGCCAGAAGCGTCAGCACCATCAGTGGCGCAAACCAGCGGCGGGTGTGCATGTGAGTCCTTTTCTTTCCGAGATACGTCAATGCCGCATCCTCTCGACAGCTCCGGGCACCGGGGTTGTGCCGGTAGAGCATGATATGGGCGTGACACCAGCGTATTATAACAGCGCCATACTGAAATGCAACGAACGTTCGCAATGTTTTGGGGAGACTTAGTGCCTATTTAATGCGGATTTTCATACTTTTTCACGGTTTTGAGAGTCCTTTATCAGCGATTGATCAGCCTGTATTCACCAAAACATCAGTCCTGCTGCGCTCCTATGGCACGTTGTCCTTTATCCCCATCCCGATAGTCTATGAGCCAAATCAACTATTGACAGTTGATACTTGTCACATTATATTTGCTTACGTTGAGTAAGTTCATAATTATAAGTAACCATTGGGGGTACGGCGATGGAAGATCTGGCGCTTCTGGCACTCCGATTACTGATCGGTCTGCTTTTCATCGGGCACGGAGCACAAAAGCTCCTCGGCTGGTTTGGCGGCTACGGCATTGCGGGAACCGGCGCGTGGCTGGAATCGATCGGGCTACGGCCTGGTAAGCAGATGGCGGCGCTGGCCGGGCTATCGGAGATTGTTGGCGGGGTGCTCCTGGTGATCGGGCTGCTCTTGCCCGTGGCGGCGGCGCTGATTGGCGGCGCGATGCTGGTTGCGATTGTGAAGGTTCACGGTCAGCATGGCCTGTGGAGCCAGAATAACGGCTACGAGTATAACCTCGTGCTGCTGGTGCTGGTCGTCGCGCTGGCACTGCTTGGGCCTGGCAGCATCAGCCTGGCCTCGGCCTTCGGGATCAATTTCTAAACGTTCGCTGACGATCCGGCTGTCAGTGGTCGACTTGACAGGTACGCGCTTTACGACTACAACTTACACAGGATAATCTTATTACAAAAAGTAATAACCAGAGGTAGGAGGATCACATGGCGGTCAAAGTCGCGGTCATTTACTACAGTGCAACCGGCACAACATACCAGCTTGCGCGTGCGGTTGCGGACGGCGCTGAGGCGGCAGGCGCGGAGGTGCGTTTCCGCAAGGTGAAAGAGCTTGCGCCGGAAGCGGCTATTGCCTCGAACGAAGGCTGGTCGGCGCATCGCAAGCAGACGCAGGACGTACCTGAGGCCAAGCTCGACGATCTGGAATGGGCCGACGCGATCATCTTCGGCAGCCCGACGCGCTACGGCTTGCCCGCCGCGCAGCTCAAGCAGTTCATCGACACCACGGGGCCGCTCTGGGCGCAGGGCAAGCTCGCCGACAAGATCGGCTCGTCGTTCACCAGCATCGCCACGGCGCATGGCGGCCACGAAACCACGATCACCGCGATCAACAACACCTTCTACCACTGGGGCGCGATCATCGTCGGGCCGGGCTATGTCGATCCGATCCAGTTCCAGTCGGGCAATCCCTACGGCGTCTCATTTACCAGCAACAACGGCGAGCTTTCCCCCGACGACACTGCGCTGGCGGCGGCACGCTTCCAGGGCAGGCGCGTAGCGGAGATCACCGCGCGCTTCCTCGGAGTTAACAGCCAGGAGTCGAAAGCCTAACAGCGGGCGGCTTGACCTTGTACGGACCTGCGGCATACGCCTCAGGCCACCAATCAGCGCCGCGCGGATCGTTTGGTCTATCCGCGCGGCGCGTTGTTGTGCGCGGACTTCGACCGTGCGGCAAAAGAGGACCAGAGGCAGATTTAATCTTTTTCCATGAACCATTTTTAACTAAAGTGATTTATAAAGAACCTAAATATTTAACAACAACATCATAAAGGTTTATATTGATTTGGTAGCCAAGGAGATAGCAATGGACCACCAAACAACCAAGTCATTTACGCTTCGGCTTCCGCCAGATCTATACGAGCCGATCGCGGCAATGGCTGCACGCGAACGCCGTTCCTTGCATGGACAAGTTCTGTATCTCCTTGACCGAGCGCTAGAAGCCATCGAAGACGCCGAGGATATTCGTGATTCGACGGCACGATTAGCGGAAGAAGAGGCAATTCCCCTCAGTCAAGCAATCCAGGAAATTGAACACCAACGGACGGCTCGAAAGGCCAGTTAACGTACAACGTCACAATTGTACGTAGCGCTCAAAAGGAACGTGCCCGCTTACCAGCCGCCGATTATAGGCGCGTACTCACACCTATTGAGTCCCTGGCAACAAGTCCCCGCCCATCTGGTTGTACGAAGCTCACCGGGTCCGAATTTTGGCGGATTCGTGTCGGTCAATACTGCGTTGTGTATGCCATCAAAGACACGGAGTTGATTGTCACTGTGGTGAAAGTTGGCAATCGGCGGGATGTGTATCGCTACCCCTGAAGGCGGCGGCCCTCGTGCCTCATTTCTGTGTAGCTAGAGAACAAACTACGCGGCAGTGCTCATCCCTCACGTAGGGATGGGCATTTTTATATGCTCCTCAATATCGCAACGTTTGATGGCGCAATGACTGGCGTCTCGTTTTTCTGGAACAACGACCAAGTATCGACGACGCGACACAGAGCGGTGGTAGCATAAAAGATAAAGGCGTGGAGTCCCGCCCCGCTTAAACAGGAGGCCCTATGATCCGATGCCTGGCTCTTGTGCTGCTCATGCTGACAGCCTGCGGCAGCGCTGCCAACACCACCGCCTCGCCGCCAGCGCAGACAACGACAACAGCCGGTCAATCCGCGCCAGCTCAGGCGACGACAGCAGCCGGTCAATCCACACCAGCCACTCCGGCAGATGTGCCCGATCCGGCAGAGGCCGAGCAGGAGCCGCTTCCCGACGGCGTGCGCGTGCAGCCGATCGCGGGCGAGCAGCAGGGCGTTTCCTTTCCGGTCGCCATCGCGTTCCTGCCGGATGGACGCTGGCTCGTCACCGAGAAGGGCGGCTATGGCGGGCCGACCGAGGCGCAGATCCATCTGTTCGATCGCGGCGGCCAGAAGCAGGCGCAGCCATTCGCGACGCTAGAGGTCGATAGCACCTTCGAGCGCGGCCTGCTGGGTATTACTGCCGATCCGCAGTTTGCCGAAAACCATTATGTCTACGTGTACTACTCGAAGCCCGGAGAGCCCGTGGTGAATACTACGCTGCGCTACACCGAGCGCGACGGCATCGGGACGGAGCCGACAGTGATCTTTGAAGCGCCGGTGCTGACGGGCGCGGGCAACCACAACGGCGGCAATCTACACTTCGGACCTGACGGCAAGCTGTATATCAGCATCGGCGAGAACGCACGACCGGCCTTCTCGCAAGATCCACAGTCGCCGTACGGTAAAATCCTGCGCCTCAATCCCGATGGCTCCGTGCCGGAGGATAATCCGTTCGCGCCCGCGCCGACCTGGGCCTATGGCCTGCGAAACCCGTTCGATTTCACCTTCGACGCGCAGACCGGCAACCTGTGGGCCACCGACAATGGTCCCGGCTGCGATGACGAGCTGAATCTGATCGGCAAGGGCCAGAACTACGGCTGGGGGCCAGGTAATCAGTGCGGCAGAGTCCGCGAAGGCTCGGTCGGGCCGCTGCTACGCTGGAGCGATCCTGAGGCAGTGACAGGCGTGATCGTTTATACTGGCGATGCGATTGCAGCCTGGAAAGATAGCCTGCTGATCTGCGCCTACAGCGGCGGCGCGCTCTATCGCGCGCGGCTCACGCCCGACCGAAGAGGCGTCGCGGATGTTAAGCGCGTGGCACTGCCGGAAGGCATCGGCTGCGGCACCGACATCGAGGTTGCGCAGGACGGCTCGATCTACATGAATGAGCCGCCAAACATCTACCACATTAGTGGCGGCGGCTGAGCGTATTCTGCGCTTACCGACACAATTGTTATCACCCGTTCATATAACTACACAATAATCAATATTGTGTAGTTTTTTGATTCTTTTATCGTGTTGATAAACATTATAACCAATATTGTGTAGTTTTTTGATTCTTTTATCGTGTTGATAAACATTTGATCGATCATAAAGATGTAATGATTCGCGATTTTAACCGGTTTTAGTATAGACATGACCAAAGTACTATTGTATATTAGCAATATTTCTACTCACACGCGATAATCGAAGGAGGCAGCAAATGGACGATCAAAACACGTCGGGTGATCTCGAAATGCGGATCATTGAGTTAGAAAACCAATTAAAAGAGCTGCGCGCCGCTCAAGAGGCGATGAGCGGGTCGGGGCAGGCGGGCGAGCAGGCAGCCATGCCGTACACTACCGGCTACTGCGGCTACTGGTATGCCATCCCCTGCCGACCGCCAATGAGCAGCGAACAGGTGCCAGGGGCCTGCATCCCCTGTATCCCCGCTCCCTGCATCCCATGCATCATCGCTCCCTGCATACCCTGCGCGGCTCCGTGTATTCCCTGCAACGCCTGTCGCGGCTCCGGCGGCGGTACAGGCGGCGGCGGTGATCGCTTTGGCGGTCTTGGCAGCTAGCGCTGCTTTCCAACATCTCACGCTGTGGGTCGCCCCCTGATCCCACAGCTTTTCGCCCGTCGGCGGCGCTACCAAGTAGCATCCCTGGCTCATTCGCAGCCTTTGCACACCCGCTAACGCTATGAATACATACCACGCAGCCTACTACGAGCTTGTTCCCGGCATCGATGCGGTGCCGCTCGACGACGGCAACCTGCTGTTTCGCTCCGACACGCTTGCGATCCGCATCGAAGGCGGGTTTGCGCGCGTGCTCCTTGAGCGCGTGCTGCCGCTGCTGGATGGACAGCGCAGCTTCGAGCAGCTAGCAGCGCAACTGCCCGATCTGCCGGTCAACGAACTCCGCCAGCGCCTCGACGACCTGACCCAGGCCCAAATTTTGCGCCGCGCGGAGCAGCCGCGCCATGCGAGCGCCGACTCCCAAGCGCTGGCTCCGTTGCTCGCGCTGCTGGGCACCATGGGTATCGCGGCTCCTACGGCCATGCACCTGCTGCAACAGCTCCACATCGCGATCATCGGACTTGAGGCGCACGGCGCGCAGCTTGCCGCGATCCTGTCGCAGTGCGGCATCGGCAGGCTCACGCTGATCGATCCTTACCCATGCCAGCCAGGCAACCTGGCGCTGATGCCGCTGATTGGGCCGGACGCGCTTGGCCTGCCCCGGCAGCAGGCACTTCAGGCGGCGCTCCACACCCAGGGCGTGACCACCGAGATCGTCATCGGCGGCGAGCGTGAGCTGACACGCGAGCGAATCGCGGCGCTCGCATCGGTCAATCATCTGCTTGTCGGCTGCTTCGACAAAGGCTTTGCGTCGACCAACCACTGGATCAATCGCGCCAGCCTGGCGCAGGGCGTGTCCGCGCTCTACGCCGAGCTGCGCGGACACACCGCGCTGATCGGGCCGCTGGTGCTGCCGGGACAGACCGCGTGCTACATGTGCTATCGCATGCGCAGCATCGCCTGTGAGGAAGACTTCACCGCCGCGATGACCTATGAGGAGTTTTTGGATCGACACAAGCAGCCGACGCTCCACGAGCGAGGCGTGCTGCCGACGCTACCCTCCTACGTCGGCAGCCTGCTGGCGATGGAAATCTTGAAGCAGACGCTCGGCCTGAGCCAGCCCACGCTGGCGAATAGCGTACTGGAATTCAACGCGCTCTCGTTCCAGACGACAATCCATCCCGTGCTGCAAAAGCCGGACTGTCCGGTCTGTGGCGAAAAAAAAAACTGGGTCAGAGCGCATCCGCTGATTGAGCAGCAGCGCCGCGATGCGGCGGAGGCGGTCGATCTGCTGGCCGTCGCCGATCGACTGATCAGCCGCCGCACGGGCATTATCCGCAATGTCGTGCCGATCACACAGGATGCCAGCGAGCCTGCGCGGCCCTATGTGATCGGCGCGGAGCTGGCGAATCATCGCTTTCTGGCGCACGAGCCCAAAGAGCAGCGCTTCTGCTCCGGCAAGGGCATGACGCGCGACGCGGCGCGGATCGGCATGCTGGGCGAGGCGGTCGAGCGCTATTCGGGCGCGTGCTGGGATTACAGCGAGATCGTCTATGGTCGTCGTCGCGACCGGGATGGGCCATCGCTCGATCCGCGTGATCTTGTGTTGTACCACGCCGATCAGTACGCGCACCTGCCCTACCGCCCGTACACCGGCCAGAATATCCTGGGCTGGACTCGCGGGTACTCGCTCGTAACGAACAAGCAGATCTGGGTGCCCGCACTGGCGGTCTATCTCAACTACGAGATGCGCATGCCGAACGAGATGCTCTGCCCGATCACCTCGAACGGGCTGGCGGCTGGCGCGACGCTCGCCGACGCGATCCTGGCGGCGGCCTGCGAGGTGCTGGAGCGCGATGCGTTTATGATCGCCTGGCTCAATCGTCTGCCCTGCCAGCGCATCGATCCACGGACGCATCCCGATGAGGATCTGCGCGCGCTCTGCGAGGCCTACCGGCGGC
The DNA here is from genome assembly GCA_036374795.1 of Herpetosiphonaceae bacterium. Lineage (NCBI taxonomy): Bacteria > Bacillati > Chloroflexota > Chloroflexia > Herpetosiphonales > Herpetosiphonaceae > Herpetosiphonaceae bacterium. Next base: position 6,187 of record DASUTC010000307.1, on the reverse strand, counting down.
GCGGCGTCGAGCTGCGGATCTATCGTCTGCCGACCGATCATCCCTGCCATGTGTTCGCGTCGGTGGCGTTGCAGCACAGCGACGCCGACGGACCGGCGGTGGTCGTCGGGCTGGGCGCCGACCTGAGCGCGAGCCGCGCGGCGCGCAAAGCGATGCTGGAGATCGGGCAGGTGCGGCCAAGCCTGCGCAAGCGCATGCGCCAGCCTGCGGCCCGCCAGCGGATGGCGGAGCTGGTGGCAGATCCGCGCCGGGTGACGACGCTGGACGACCACGATCTACTGTATGCCAGTCCTCAGGCGATCGGCGCGCTGCACTTTATGCTGGATCGGCCTGTCGAGCCGTTCGATTGGGCGTCGTCGCCCGCCGCACCGCCGATCGACAAGCTGGAGCGGCTGGTCGATCACTGCCGCGCTCAGGACTGGGATCTGATCTATGTCAACCTGACGCCGCCCGATATGCAGCGGCTGGGCCTGCACGCCGTGCGAGCGATCCTGCCCGGCTTTCAGCCGATCCACTTCGGCTGGAAAGAGCCGCGCCTCGGCGGGGAGCGGCTCTACGATCTGCCGTATCGGCTGGGCCTGACCAGCGCCAGAGTCACGATCGACCAGCTCAACGACGATCCACATCCTTTAGCGTGAAGCGGAGGCCGCGCATGTTTCGAGCAAAGTATCCGATTGCCTGGACCTTTCACCGGAACACGAGTCGCTGGCCGTTCGGTATGCAGGCGCTACCCGAACAGGCGGTGCCCGAAGCGCCCTTCAAAGAATATCTTGGCGCGACGCTCGTCGCGCTGCCGGAGCCGCAGCCGCCCATGATGGCGCTCGGCGATGTGATCGCGGGTCGCTGCTCGTGCCGCCGCTTCGGCGATCTGCCGCTCAAGCTCGCCGATCTTGCGACGCTGCTGAAGCTGGCTTATGGCGTTCAAAATCATCTGGTGCTGGACGAACAGGAATGTTTGGAGCGTCCGGTGCCGTCGGGCGGCGGCCTCTATGCGCTTGAGCTGTACGTGCTGGCGCAGCATGTCGAGCAGATCGCGCCGGGGATCTACCACTACGCGGCGCTGCCACACGCGCTTGAGCAGCTCAGCCCGCTGGCGCTGCCGCCAGCGTCGATCGGCGATCTGTTCATGGGCCAGCCCTACGTCGGCCAGGCTGGCGCGGTTGTGGTGCTGACCAGCGTGCTTGAGCGCTCGCTCTGGAAATACGCCGATCGTGGCTACCGCTACCTGCTGTTAGAGGCCGGACACGTCGCGCAGAATCTCAACCTTGTCGCCTGCGGCCTGGGGCTGGGCAGCCTCAACCTCGGCGGCTTCTTCGACGCCAACATCGCGGGCGTGCTTGGCCTGGACCTGGAGCAGGAGGTGCCGCTGTACGCTGTCGCGGTCGGTGTGCCCGGCGGCGACGAGCGCAACGATCTGCGTCAGCCCACGGGTTAAAACACGGGCACGCCGACGATTGTTGGCCCGGCGTGTCCCGCTGCGGTACATGGATTCGAGTTTAGGACATTGACGACAATGGCTACCCCGCGTGCCCTTTATCCGCCTCACGCGCCTTTGCCGCCTGCCGCTCGAAGAAGAGCGTCAGGCCGTTGATACTCATCTCGACCCAGCCTTCCATCAGCCACTGCGTATGGCTATCGCTCGGCGGCCTGCCGATCATCGTGCGGATAATCGCCTCGTGATCGACATGGCCTGCCTCCCACGCGGTGTGGACCAGCGCTACCAGCCGCTCGAAGCGCTCGCGCAGCATCTCGATCGTATCGCGGGGCGGCTGCGCGCTCGGCCCGTAGTGCGAGAAGAGCAGCGTGTCGATCTCCAGAGCGAGCAGCCGCTCGAAGGTCGCGCGCTGATCGGCGAGCTTGAAGGCGGGCGGCGGCGTCACCGGCCCGGCGTAATCGCTGGCCCGCACAACAATGCCCAGCGAGTCGCCGGTGAAGAGGCAGCGGCTGCTCTCGTCGAAGTAGGCCAGATGATCCGGCGAGTGGCCGGGCGTGGAGATCGCCCGCAAGACAACGCCGCGCCCAAGATCGAGCCGCAGATGGTCGGCGTGGACGATGCGCTCCGCCGGAACCGGCTCCAGCAGCCCGTGCAGCGGAAACAGCTCGCCCAGCGCGCGCTCGGCGCTGGCGAGCAGCTTGGATGGATCGGAGAGATACTGCGCGGTCTTGCTGTGGATATACACGCGGGCCTCCGGCATCGCGTGCAGCAGCGTACCGGTACCGCCCGCGTGATCGATGTGGACATGCGTCAGCACCATATGCCGCACGTCACCGGGATCGACGCCGAGACGACGCAGGCCATCCAGCACATTGGGCGCGCAGCGCGACGTGCCCGTCTCGACGATCGCCAGCTCATCGCCGCGCACGAGATAGGTCGAGCCGACGCCAGCCGCGTCGAGCAGGCCGTTGTCGATGTAGGCGATATGATCGTTGAACTGAACTGTCTCAAGTCGCATCGTCGCTCCTCAAAAAAAGAAGCCACGCCGGACGTGTAGCAACATCCGGCGCGGCGCTCACGATCTAGCTCTTGCTGCCCCGCCCGCGATGGCGTTTGCGGCGGCGTCCCGGTGATGGCTGCTGCGGCTGCTCCCCGCCCTGATTCTCCGGCGCGGCCTGCGCGGCAGGCGGCTGGGCCGGGCTTGAGCGCCGCTGCTGAGGCGCTTGTTTCTTGTGCCGCTTGCCGATGCTCAGCTCTTTATGTGGCTCGGCATGCTCCTGCGGCGTCCACCGGGCCGACCCATTGTGTCCGGGCCGCTCAGCCTGGCGATTTGCTGGCTGCTGGCGCTGTGGCTGCGCGCGCCGCTCCTGCAATGAGTCGCCCAGCGCGGCATCGGGGCGCAGCGGCGCGCTCCGAGGCGGATTGTCGTGTCTGGACGGCGCCGGCTGCGAGGCTGGATTGCGCTTTTGGGGCGCGGGCCTGGGCTGGAATGCCTCAGGATCTTCCAGGTCTTCCAGCACCCTCCAGGCATCGGGATCGTCGTCGAACAGGCCTTCTTCCCCGGCGATGATCGGATGCGGTCCCTGGCGCGTCGCCGCGACGGGCGTGATCCCTTCGGCGTTGCGCGCCTGGGCCTCGGCGGCGACGCGCTTGCGCACGTCCATGATCTGCGCCGCCGTACAATCGATCGTGTTGCCGTCGGTAAGCTGCACCGTCACATTTTCCTTGACCACGTTGACCGCGATCACCTCGCCGGGACCTTCGCGCGTCTGGACCCAATCGCCGCGCTGCGGGAGCTCGGCCTTGATCTCCAGATACTGCTCGTGCTCGTAGGAGAGACAGCAGAGCAGCCGCCCGCAGACGCCGCTGATCTTGCTGGGATTGAGCGGCAGATCCTGATCTTTCGCCATCTTGATCGAGACGCGCGCGAAGTCGGGCAGGAACGTCGAGCAGCAGAGCAGCCGCCCGCACGGCCCGATCCCGCCAAGCAGCTTGGCCTCGTCGCGCGGCCCGACCTGACGCAGCTCGATGCGGGTGCGAAACGTCCGCGCAAGGTCGCGCACCAGCGCGCGAAAGTCCACGCGCTTATCGGCGGTAAAAAAGAAGGTCAGCCGCGAGCCGTCGAAGTTGTACTCGGCTTTGATCAGCATCATCGGCAACTGATGCTCCGCGACCTTCTCGGCGCAGATCTGAAGCGCCTCCGGCTCGTACTGCTGAAGATGCGCCAGACTATGCAGGTCGTCTTCCGTCGCCCGCCGCAGCACCGGCTTTAGCTCGCCAATCACTTGCTCCTGCGTGATCTCCGTCGGCAGCTTCGCGACGCGACCAAGCTCAGGCCCGCGCACAGTCTCGACGATCGCCCAATCGCCCAGGTCCAGGGGGATGCGCTGCGGATCGAAGTGATATGTTTTGCCTGAATCCTTGAAGCGGATTCCAACAACAATCGGCATATAAGCTCCAGGAGATGTATGTACTCTTCAGGTGGCTATCGCGCCCGAAGCAGAACAGGTGGTTTAGGAGACGTAGTATAGCAAACGCCCCAAACAGCGGCAAACACCAGGCGGACCGGCCCTTGATGGACCGGCCCGCCCTGGCGCACTGATCGTCTGCTGGCGCGGGATTTAGCCCCGGCAGTAGAAGAGCCTCGCCGGAAGAATATTCAGCGGCTCGAAGTCACGATCGACCTGCTTGAAGACCTGCTGCAAGTATGGCCCCGCCGCGCTGGAAAACTGATAGACCAGAAACGCGCCGCGTGGGCTAAGCACGGCATGAGACGCCTCGAGAATCGCCGATCGCACCTCGGCGGGCATGGTGCTGTAGGGAATCCCCGAAATAATGTAGTCGGCGTGGGTCAGGCCGAGCTGATCCAGCACCGTCGTGATCTCAGCCGCCGAGCCGTGGATCACGTGCAGGCGCGGATCGTCGATCGTGCGCCGCAAGAACTCGACAAACTCGCCGTTCGTCTCGAAGACCACCAGCGTCGCGTCGGCGCGCATGCGACGCAGGATCTCGGTGGTGAACACGCCGACGCCGGGGCCGTACTCCACAATCACCTGGGCGATGCTCCAGTCGACACGCCGCAGCAGACGATTGATCAAAAAGCGCGAGCTTGGGATCGCCGAGCCGAGCATCTTGGGATGCTTGAAAAAGTTGCGGCCAAAGACCAGCGTGCGGTCAAGCCAGGTTGGCTCTTTCTTCAACGCCACGAGGATGTACCCTCCTGCTAATGCCATTCGGAACACGGCGTCAGCGCGCCGCGCGGATCGACTCTTTCGGATCAGGAATATGCAGCGTGACGTTCTCGAACGCAAGCTGCGGATTAACGTTCTCGGCCAGCTGTTGGCGGGCTGCGTCCAGCAGCGTCAGGAAGTGCTGCACCTGCGCCAGCGACAGCCCATGCCCGACCGCCTCAAGCTCAGCCCGCCGATCGAGATGTGTGATCGCGCCGGGATTGCCGCTGCGCAGCAGCAGCACGTCGCGCCACCAGCTTTGCCACAGCCGCAGCCACTCGATCGCTGTCGTGTGCTCGCCGCCGCGATACTCCTTGGCCCGCTCCTCGGCCCAGCGCATGCGCGCCACCCGCGAGCCTGCGCCGAGCTGGATCAGCAGGTCAAGCCGCTGCTGCTGCTGTTCGAGGATGTCGGGATGTTCGACGGCGCGAAAGGCCCAGCCAATCCGGCCCGCGCTCCACGCCGCGACCAGCGCGGCATCTTCGGCGGCCACGTTGTAGCGCTCTTGCAGCGCGCGCGCCACCGCCTCCCGCGACAGCGGACGCAGCCGCAGCACGCGGCAGCGCGAGACGATCGTCGGCAGCAGATCGCCAGCGCCCTGCGCGATCAGGATCAGCACCGCGTACGGCGGCGGCTCCTCCAATGTCTTGAGCATCGCGTTCGATGCCGCCTCGTTGAGCGCCTGCGCGTCGTCCAGCACGAAGACGCGCCGGCTGGCCTCGAACGGACGGAGATCGATGTCGCGCTGCCACTCGCGGATCGTCTCGATCCGCAGCACCTTCGACCTGGCCGCATCCGCTTTGTCGCTCGCGGCCTGCATCGCCAGCGAGATGCCGCGCACATCGGGATGATTGCCCTTTGCCGCGCGCCGACAGCCCCGGCAGGTCAGGCAGGCATCGGGGCCGCCGGTTTCGCAGACCAGCGCCTGCGCCAGCCGCTGCGCCAGCAGCGCCTTGCCGATGCTGTCAGGCCCGGCGAAGAGGTAGGCGTGCGCGCCCCGCCCATTGAGCAGCGAGCGGCGCAGGTACTCGACCGCCCACTCGTGCCCGACGATGCCCCAGTTGGTATCTTGCGTAGCCATCGCGGTGTATTATACGAGAAGTTTGGCCCGCTGCGGCGGGCGTGCTTGGTTGTCTTGCAACGGAGCTTTCAGGGGCTTACGGAAACAAGGCATCGACCGCGAAGATCCATCCAGGCACCGCAGGCTCGGCCTCCGCTTCCTGCCCGCGCCGATACAACGTGGCTCGCTCTGGCTCGCTCGCCCGATGGACGCGAACGACCTCATCGCTTAAGAGATCGACATCCCAGACCACCAGCGTGCCAGCGGCGAAGTAATCAGCGCGCTTGTCGGCTATCGCCCGCTCCGCCGCAGGACCGTAGTCGCCTTCGCTGCGCACCTCGACGGCAAAGACGGGCGCGCCTTCCAAAAACTTCATGCCGGAAGGCGCGCCGACATAAAACGCGGCATCCGGGCTGAACGATTGTCGATGGGCGAGCTTGACCAAAAACCCGGCATTATCCG
>DASUTC010000306.1 GCA_036374795.1 Herpetosiphonaceae bacterium | reverse complement strand
CTCAGGTATCGTGCGGCACTTCTACCTCAGACGAGCTCGATTCTCGGGATCCGGCAGCTTTAAGGATCGGGCACAGAACCTTGCGCGGCGTTGATGATCCGTCATTGATTACGCCCGTGGCCCGCCTGCAGGATCAGATCGATGCTCGCTTGATCTTGTTTGGCATTGCGCTGCTTGGCATCGATGTCTTCTTCATTGGGGTGTATTCAATACATGCGCTATACGCTTCCTTGTACAACGATGGCGCCAGACTACTAGGTGTCCGCTGGGACCTAAGCAAACATAGGGCATATGCAGAGTTCTTCAGCTATTTAAAGATTTCGCTGATTCTATATTTTCTGTTATCGATTGCACTCATACGGGGGCGGCCCATCTATCTGGCATACGTTCCAATCTTCGCTTTCGTGCTTGCGGAAGACGTGTGGCAGATCCATGATTTCTTCTTCCATCCTGCCTATGCATTCAAGCTAGTGCACAGATGCATTCAGGCGATTCACTTTAGCGAGGATCTGGTCGGCGCGCTTGGTCCAGACGAAGGGCTGGGGGTCGCCGTTGTGCTCGGCGAGGTAGCGGTTGATCGCCGTCTGCAGCTCGACGATCGAGCGGAACACCCCGCGCTTGAGCCGGCGGCGGGTGAGCGCCGAGAAGAACGTCTCGACCGCATTGAGCCACGAGCCGGAAGTCGGGGTGAAGTGGAAGGTCCAGCGCGGATGGCGCGTGAGCCAGGCCAGGACCTTGGGGTGCTTGTGGGCGGCGTAGTTGTCGAGGATCACGTGGATCACCTTGCCCGCCGGTACCTGCCGTTCGATCGCGTTCAGGAAGCGGAGGAACTCCTGGTGCCGGTGGCGCGCCATGCAACGGCCGACGACCGTGCCGTCGAGCACGTTGAGGGCGGCGAACAGGGTGGTGGTGCCGTGGCGCTTGTAATCGTGGGTCATGGTGCCCGCTTTGCCGGGCTTGAGCGGCAGGCCCGGCTGGGTGCGGTCGAGCGCCTGGATCTGGCTCTTCTCGTCGAGCGACAGCACCAGGCTGTGCGCCGGCGGATCGAGGTACAGCCCCACGATCGCTTCGAGCTTGGCGGCGAAGTCGGGATCGGTCGAGCGCTTAAAGGTGCGCATGCGGTGCGGCTGCAGGTCGTGCGCGGCCCAGATGCGCTGCACCGAACGCAAGGAGATCCCTGCGTGTCTGGCCAGCGCGCGGCCGGTCCAGTGGGTCGCCGCACCCGGCGGCTCGGCGCAGGTCAGCGTCACCACGCGGCGCACCACCGCTTCGCCCAGGGGTGCCTTGCCAGGCTTGCGGGTCGCATCGCGCAGCAGCCCGTCGACCCCGACTTCAGCAAAGCGCCGCTGCCAGCGCCACACCGCCGGCCGGCCGACCGCGGCCTGCTTGGCCACCGCCGCGACCGGCAACCGCTCGGCCGATGCGAGGATGATCCGCGCCCGCAGCACGTGCTTTTGGGCACGGTTGCGATCGGCGACGATCGCCTCCAAACGCGCGCGATCCTCACCCGAGACCAACGGACAGACGATCTGAGCCATGCACCCAGCATCGCACATCCGCTGACCGCTGGGAATCCTGTGATTGTGTCAGTGCACTAGCATGGTATCGGTCCTTGGCCAGATTTGCCGGATGCGTGCCTGGTGCGGCCCGGCCGGACCAGTTCAGGATGTCGGCAGCCGACCCGCGCCGCTGGTCGCGGTCGGCGCCCG
>DASUTC010000305.1 GCA_036374795.1 Herpetosiphonaceae bacterium | reverse complement strand
CATCTGTCGGCTCAGCTCAAGCGTCTTTTCGAGGTAGGGCCGCACCGCCGCAAAATCGTTCTCCGGTCGGGCCTTGGTCCAGGCGTTGTACGTCAGCGAGGAGTGGCTGGAAAACTCGGCGACGAACGACGCGGGCATGCGCACCGCACGCTCGTGGTCGCGCCGCGCCACACGGATCAGACTGGCCTCGTCGGAGTCGTAGGGCTGGCTTTGCTCGTAGGGGCGCAGATCGTCGAGCAGCTTGCCGATCGTATCGTCGGTAAATTTCTCATGGGCAAGCTGGCTCAGCGTCGCGATCTGACGGCCACGCGCGGCAGCACCGCCCGGAGGCATGTAGGTCGACTGATCCCAGTAGAGCAGCGCGGCTGAGGCCTGAAGATCGTTGATTTCGATCAGGCGCGTTTTCAATGCGTGCAGTTTGGCTTCCACACAGATCCTCCTGAGGTTCTCCCTCAATTATCGATCCGATCACGGGGTACAGGGCACGATACGGGATGCAGCACGGATGCTTCCCTGAGGACAAAACAGATGCGTGTGCCGGAGAAATGCCTGGATAACTATATCATAGAACCAAGAACAACCGCGTACGCGCGTGTTCCCTGATCCCTTGTTCTAGCGCCTGTTCGCGTGTTCGCCTATGCCCATGACATACGCCACGATCATCTCGGCGGCGCGTCTCTCGAAGCACGTCGCCCAATCCTCAAGCTTGTCGATCGCGGCCATCACCAGCAGCATCCGAATTCCGGCGCGGATCAGAAGCTGATCGAATGCGGGAACGTCCTCAAAGTAGGCCAGCACCGAGGCATCGCCACGGCGCGGGCCGATCCAGTTGGCGAAGATCGCCAGGGCAAACTCCGGCGGCCCCCAAAATGGCGAGAAATCGAGGAACGCTGGCGGCACACCGGGCGCGATCAAGATATTCTCAGGGTTGAGATCGCCGTGCATAAGCTGCCACTCCAGGCCATGAATCGGTCGGCGCAGCGCGTACAGCCGATCGAGCAGCGGGCGAAGCTGCGGCTGCACGTGATCAGGCTGCTCAGCCCAACACCAGCGGTGCGCCCGGCCCCACGGCGTACGATTGTCGTCCATCAGCGGATGCTTCGGGATCGGCTTGAGCGCCCGATGCAGCGCGAGGATGCCCTGAATGCAGGCCGGAATATCGGCGGGCGCGGCGTGACGACCTTCGAGGAAGCTCCACGCGGTCCAGCCGTCGGCGGTGATCCACGCGCCATCGACGGTTGGGACGGGCTGCGGAAGGCGAAAACCGGCAGCCTCCACGCGCGTCGAAAGATCGGCGATCCACTGAATGAGCTGAGCCGAGTGATTATTTTCGAGCGATGTCTCCTGAATCTGCTTGAGCACAACATCGCCGACGCGAAATGTGGTAGTAGTGCCGCCAGGCAGCGCCGCAGGCTCGGCGGTGAGATCGAACTGACGGAGCACATGGCTGAGCGGCTGTCGATTGGTCATGAGCATCCTCGTCTGAAGCGTGCTGCTCTAAGATCTTAAGATTTTTTAAAGATTCACATCTCTTTTATACAGGCGCTGTTCATTGGTCTGCTGTACAGTGCAGCTACCGTATCGAACATAGCCCGGCTACGTACAGGCACCTGAGCCGTAGCGGTCTTGGATCGGCCCGGTCTTAGCCCAAAGGAGGCACTCCATGAAACGAGTCGCTGGTTCGGTAGTCATCACCCTCCTGTTGTTAGGCAACGTGCTGTTGGCTAGCCAGACTCTCGCCCACCAGTACGATCCGAAGCGGCACTGGAACAACGAAAGCGGACGGAGCATCAACTTCTACAACGGTGCCGACTCATACCACCAGGCTGCTACAGACGCCAGACAGGACTGGGGCTCCAATACCCATATTAGCTTCGATCCCTACTCCTCTCACGTGGGATTTCACGCCTTCGATGGCTACTACGACACCAACTGGGGCGGCCTGGCAGTTTGGGTAGACACGTACTGGACGGGCACGCACCATCATACAACGCACGGGCACGCGATCCTCAATACCAAGTACGCCGGCAGCGGCGGCTATTACCGACGCGGCGTTTTCTGCCAGGAGATCGGGCACCTGCTTGGTCTGACGCACTCCAACGATGGCTGCATGGGCATGACCTACTACAACAATATCAACTACACGGTCCCGCACAATTGGAGCGACGTCAACAATATCTACGATGGCAATCACTAGCCCGTGCATTCGGATCAAGCCGCAAACCAGGATCGAAAGGAGCCCGATATGAAAACACGCATCTTTTGGAGTGCGACGACCGTTCTCGCGCTGGCGATGATCGCGCAGCTCTTCGTCCTCACCAGGGAGCCCTCCGTCCTCACCGTCCACGCAAGCTGGGCGCATAGCCCCAAGAGCTTTGCCGAGGCCCGACAGAAGGCGGGCTTGATTATCAAGGCCGAGGTGCTGGCCTCCGAGCAGGGGCCGGACGATGTGATCACCATGAAGGACGGGATCGTCGATCGGCTGCCGGCACGCCATGTGACACTGCGGGTGCTCAAGTCGTACAAGGGCGACCTGAGCGCCGGGCAGACCGTGACGCTCAAGCAGACCGGCGGGATCGAGCAGAACGCCACACGGACCCAGCCGTTCGTGCTCGAAGGCGATCCGTTCTATCAGGTGGGCGAGCAGTATCTCCTGCTGCTGGAGCGTGGCAGCACCGGCGTGCTGCTGACCATCTCTCCCGAAGGGCGCTACCAGATCGGCAAGAGCGGCGCGCTGACGCCGATGGTTGATAACGCGACGACTCGCGAGGTGCGCGGGAAGCTGCTGGCAAATGTTGAGCCGCAGTTGAGATGAGCGCTGACGGCATGTAAGCGTGACAGCAAAGCAAAGCGTGAAACCTCGCGGCTTGAACGCCGCGAGGTTTCGTGGTGCTTGAATCGGCTCACGCGAGCAACTGCCCGACCTGCTCTATGTACTCGATCGACTGGTGACGGAAGTAGGTATTATACAGCTCGGCGTAGTGCCCGCCCTGCGCCAGCAGCCCCGCGTGATCGCCCGACTCGATGATCCGCCCATCTTGCAGCACGATGATCCGATCCGCGTGCTTGACCGTCGAAAGCCGGTGGGCGATCACGATGCTGGTCCGCCCGGCCATCACCAGATCGAGGCCCGCCTGGATCTGCACCTCGGTGAACGGATCGACGCTGGCGGTCGCCTCGTCGAGGATCAGGATCGACGGATTGTGGAGCAGCACCCGCGCCAGCGCGACTAGCTGGCGCTGGCCCATCGACAGCTTCGCGCCGCGCTCGCCCACTTCGGTCTGCAAGCCGTTTTCGAGCAGATCGACCCACTCGCCGCCGCCGATCTGCCGCGCCACATGCGCGACCTCCTCGTCGCTCGCGTCGGGCCGCCCGTAGCGAATGTTATCGGCGACCGTACCCGCGAACAAGAACGGCACCTGCGGCACGATCCCGATATGACGGCGGTACGACTGAAGATCGAAGCTGCGAATATCGCGCCCGTCGACCAAAATCTGCCCGCCCTGGAACTCGTAGAAGCGCGCGATCAGCCGCGCCAGGCTCGACTTGCCCGCGCCGGTATGCCCGACGACCGCGAGCGTCTGGCCTGCCGGGATCGTCAGCGAGAAATCGGGCAGCACGATCGACTCCGCGTTGTAGGCGAACATCACATGCTGAAATGTAATCTCGCCGCGCAGTTGTTCCACTGGCTCGCTCGCGGTCTGCACCACCTTCGGCTCGGCGTCGATCAGGGCAAAGACTCGCTCGCTGGCCGATAAGCCCTGCTGGAACTGCGACCAGAACGAGGCGATGCTGGTCAGCGGAAAGTAGAAGATCGCCAGGCTTTGCACGAACAGGTACCACTCGCCGAGCGACACGCCGCTGTCGAGCACGCGCAGGCCGCCGAAATAGACCACGATCGCGATGCCCAGACCGGCGATCACGTCGAGCACCGGGAAGATCGTGTTGAAGGTCCAGCCCGTGCGCAGGTTGACCGCGTATGCCTGAGCGTTGACCCGGCTGAAGTCATCGTAGATCGCGCCCTCCTGCCGGAAGCTCTTGGAGACGCCGATGCCGCTGATCGACTCCTGGATCAGCGCGTTGACCCGCGCGGTCGAGCGCTGCGAGCGGCGGATCGTGCGGCGGGCGACGGCGCGAAACGTCAGCGCGGCGATCACCACCAGCGGCGCGATCACCATACTCAGCAGCGCCAGCGTCACATTGATCGACAGCAGCACTACCACGATGATCAGCACCATCAGCAGTTGGCTCAGCAGATCCATCGTCAGCGTCACGACCGTCGCGAAATCCTGCGTGTCCGATGTCACCCGGCTGACGATCTTCCCCGATGGAAACTGGTCGTAGAACGAGAGATCGCGGTCGGTGACGGCGGTGAACGCATCCTGCCGAAGCGCCAGCACGACATCGCCAACCGCCCGCGACGAGTAGCGCTGGCGCACGTAGTTGAACGCCCACGAGAAGCAGCTCAGCACCAGCACCGCCAGCGCAAAGCCGCCCAGCAGTTCGGCGCGCGGATCTGCCGCAAGCTGATCGATCCCGGCTGAGATCAGGATCGGCACGCCCGTCTCCATCAGCGAGCCGAGCACGACCATCAAGGCCACCGTCACCATCGTGCGCGCGTGCGGGCGGAAATACCGTCCGATCCGACCGATCAGTTCCCGATCGTTATAGCTCCGGTCGTAGGCTTCCGCCTCCAACCCATCCATGAAGAAGCCCATAGGTGCTGGCCCGATCCATCAGCGCAGCGATGGAGTGCGGCCATCTCTCCTTTCGTGATGGTACGCTTGACCTGCTAACGGCGCTAGTCGGTCATCACCAGCCGATCGGGCACAGCGGACGGCGCGCGGTCCTCCTCGTACTGGGCGAAGATCCGCCGATACGCCGGGCTGGTCTGCAACAGATCATCGTGGGTACCCTGCGCCACCAGCCTGCCGCTACGCAGCACCAGAATGCGATCCGCCCAGCGGATCTGCGACAGCCGATGGGTGATCAGCAGCGTGGTGCGGCCCTGTAAGACTCGCCGCATCGCGCGCTGGATCTGATCCTCGGTCGCGCTATCGATCGCGCTGGTCGAGTCGTCCAGAATCAGAATGCGCGGATTGGTCAGAAACGCCCGCGCAATCGCAATGCGCTGCCGCTGACCGCCCGAAAGCGTCACGCCGCGCTCGCCGATCACCGTGTCGTAGCCTTCGGGGAAGCTCATGATAAACTCGTGGGCCTGCGCCTCGCGCGCCGCCTGCTCGATCTGCTCCCGCGTGGCCGTGCCGGGCGCGCCAAAGGCGATGTTTTCGGCGATCGTCCGCGAGAAAAGGAACACATCCTGCTCGATCGTCGAGATCTGCGAGCGCAGGCTGTGCAGGCTCCACTCCTTCACATCGATGCCGTCGACACAGACCCGCCCGCTGGTCGCGTCGTAGGTGCGATTGACCAGCTTGGTCAGCGTCGACTTGCCCGCGCCGGTCTGCCCGACGATCGCGATCGTCTCGCCGGGCGTCGCGCTAAAGCTCAGATCTTCAAGGATCAGGTTCTCGCCGTAGCCGAACGATACGTTCTCGAACGCCAGCGCGCCCTTGATCGGATGCGCAACGCCGCCCTCGTTCTCGTCCAGCTCCGTCTCGGCGGTGATCAACTGCAAGATCCGGCCAGCGCCCGCGATGCCCATCTGCACCAGCCCAAAGCTCCAGATCGAAATAAACGTCGGGAAGCGCAGCACGCCGAGCAGGCCCATGTAGCCGATGATCGTGCCGACCTCGATCGTGCCCTGGCGGTAGAGCCACAGCGCGTGGGCAAAGCCGCCGCCATACATCACGCCGTAGAAGAGCAGCGGCAGATAGCGCGCGCGGATCTCGCCCTCCTGAACAAAGAGATCGCGGAACTTGCGCGCGTTCGTCGTGAACTTGGCCCGCTCCTGCTGCTCCTGGGCGTACGCCTTGACCACTTCGATCCCCGACACCGCCTCGGCCAGGCCCGCGTTCATCACGCCGAACTGACCGCGCGACGCGCCCGCGACGGGGTTGAGCTGCTGGGTGTAGCGGCGCAGCGCGACCAGAAAGGCTGCCGTGAAGAGCAGCGGCGCGATCAGCAGTTGCGCGTTGAGCATCCCGATCGCGACGATCGGCACGATCAGGTTCAGCATCGAGCCAAAGATCAGGCTGATGCCGGGATTGACCATCGGGTTGAGCTGGCGCACATCGTTGGTTGCCCGCGCCATAATGTCGCCGACCTGCTGGCGATTATGAAAGGTCTGCGACTTGCCGAGCAGGCTGCGCACCAGCTCGTCGCGGGCGTCGCGCTCGATCCGCTGCGCCAGCACCTCGATCGTCCAAGCGCTCACGAGGCCAAGCAAGCCCTGCGCCGCGCGCGAGGCGAAGATCAGCCCGGCGATTCCCAGGAGCGCCTGCACGGTGCGCTGCGGAGAGTTCATCAGATCGAATGCCTGCCCGACCAGCACCGGCGCGACCGAGAAGAGCGCGGCCTCGGAGATGCTCGCAAACACCACCACGATCGGCAGCCAGGGATAGCGCACGAGGTGCGCTATAATCCAGCGTACCGGCGAGCGGTAGTCGTAGCGATACGTTCCGGCGATCGTAAATTCGCTGTTAACCAACAACAGCCTCCTTGTCCACTTGCTTGATTGTTGGCATACAAGAGCCGATCCGCGCGTGCTGAGTTGCATGTCACCGGATCGGCCTAGAATGCAGCGGAGCCGTCGAATGTTGAGATGAGAGCGGCTAGGACTCGGTATGTGTATGATACCCCTATTCATGCGCAGCCGCATCCACCTTTCGGACAACTTAAGGTATCCCTTTGGAACAGCCACCTACCCGCGCTCAACTGTGCTGACTTGAGCATAGCTGCGCGGTGTGACAGCTACCGCCACACACAGCAAAGCGCTGTTCGGCGGTTGCGAGCCATGCTATGATAAACAAGCGATACCAATCAAACTTCGATTTTTACAACCGTCCGGTTGTGCTATAAACTCTTAGATCAATCAGAACACGTACAGGCTGTACGCGGAGCAAACCATATGCGAACACAAGTCACTGAAATGGTTGGTGGCGAGCCGTACCATTACTATCCCCTTGGGCAATACGTCGTCCGGGCGATCGGGGTTTGTGGAGAGCGGCCAACGTTCAAATATACACGCATCGAAATTACAGGCGTGCTTGAGCGCCTGACGGCTGGTGAAACAATCGACGACATCGTGCAAGGATTTCAAGGTCGCGTCTCGCGTGAGGCAATCGAGGAGGCAGCCCACATTATGACAACACACTAAGTGTTTACCGAGGTTAGACCCAGCCGCATGATCGTCCTTCCTTCCTATCGATCATCCTAACGTACAAACGCTGGCTGAGTGATCGGCGCTGCTAAACCAAGTACATGCTACCCTCAAACCTGGCCCGTACACCTCGATCTTGTCTGCCGTGTGACAAGCGTTATAAAGGTTGATCTATGCTGCATCGTGCGATCCGCTTCGCTATTTTGTGCCTGGTCGAGCTATTCTATCCCCGCATCGAGATCCGGGGCCGCGAGCGCGTGCCGGAGAGCGGCCCGGTCATCTTTGTGCTCAACCATCCCAACGGCCTGCTCGATCCGCTGCTGCTGATGGTGCAGATCAGGCGTCCGATCTCGTTTCTCGCCAAGAGCACCTTTTTTGCCAATCCGCTGGGACGGCTCTGCATGGATGCGTTCGGCGCGCTGCCGGTCTTTCGACAGCGGGATCGCGGTCTTGCGGGCGGGCCGCGGGGCAATAGCCTGGCGAGCAACGAGACGACCTTCGCCCGCTGTCGGGGGCTGCTCCGGCAGCAGAAGGCCCTGGCGCTCTTCCCCGAAGGCACGACGCACTCGGAGACGCGATTGCTGCCGCTGCGGACAGGCGCGGCGCGGATCGCGCTGGGCGCAGCGGCGGAGGCTGACTGGCAGCTTGACGTGCGGATCGTGCCGGTCGGGCTGTGGTACCAGCGCAAAACACAATTTCGCTCGGCGGCGCTGCTGGTCGTCGGAGAGCCGTTCGGCCTCGCCGAGTACGCGGCCACGTATGCAGCACAGCCGCGCCAGGCGGTCCAGGCGCTAACCGAGCGTATCGGCGCGAGTCTCGCTACGGTCGTGTTGCAAGCGGAGAACGCGGAGCTGCTGACGGGCATGCCGATGATCGCCGCCTGGACCACGCCGGGCGGGCCGCCGCTCAGCCTGACGCAGCAGCACGAGCGGGCCGCAACCTTGCTCGCGGCCTACCGGCGGCTGGTCGCGACCGATCCGGGGCGGGCGGCGGCGCTGGCGCAGCAGGCGCGGCGCTACGTGCGCACGCTCCGCACGCTGGGCATCGACGATCCGTGGGATCTGGAGCTACCTGCGGCACGGCCCCGACGAATCATCAGGCAGATCATGTTCTTGCTGCTGAGCCTGCCGCTGGCCCTGGCGGGATCGATCCTGAGCTACGGCCCGTACCGGCTATCCGGCTTCGTCTCGCCGCCGATGGTTGGACGCCACGATACGCTGCTCGGCACCGGCAAGCTGATCGTCGGATCGGCGCTGGTGCTGCTCGGCTGGCTGCTCGCGGCGATCCTGGTCGGTTTCTTCTGGGGCTGGCTTGCGGCCATGCTGCTGTTCCTGGCAGCGCCGCTGCTGGCGTACTGCGCGCTGCGCTGGGGCGAAGCCTGGCGCGAGCTGCGCGAGGCGCTGGAGTCGAACTGGATCAGAGCGCGGCACCGCACGCTGGCCCAAAACCTGATCGCCCGGCGGCAGGCGCTGGCAGCCCAGATCGTCGAAGCGCTCCAGGTCGCAGCAAGCCCATCGCCGGAGATGCTCTCGGAGCCACCGATTGTAGCGGCGCAGCGGCCAGAGGCGGCGTAGCCAAGATCGACAGGTCCAGGCAGCCGACACTCCCTGAGTCTTTCTGCGCGCTACTGCTGGCCGCCCTTGGAAAGCTCACGGATATGGGTGACGACCTGCCAGATCTGCTCATCGCTCAGATCCTCGCCAAACGCTGGCATGACCGTGCCGGGCTTGCCGCTCTTGATCCAGCCGAAGATCTCAGCGTCGGTGTGCGTCACGAAGTGCTGCTGCGTGAAATCGGCGGGCAGCCCCGGCAGCGAGCGCGCCGCGGGTCCGTCGCCGCGCCCGGTTTCGCCGTGACAGCTCACACAATTCTGCTGGTAGATCTGCCTGCCAGCCGCCAGCACCTCAGGCGTCGCGCTCAGCGGATTCTCGGTTGCGGTAGCGCGCGCAAAGTAGTATGGCAGCGTCGTGGCGATAAACGCGCCGCCGATCAGCGCGAGGCTGCTCATCTGAAGCCGCCCCTGCCAGCGTCGGTGGAGCGGCAGTTGGCTGAGCGCCGCCGCCATCAGCGCGATCACCAGCAGCACCGCCCAGAGCGCAGGCCCGGCGCTCGGCGCGGAGTCACGCTTCAGCGTGGTCGTATCGACCGTAAAGGTATGGCGCAGATCGTTCATGCCGCTCGCGCGCACGATCGTCTCGACACTCCACGCGCCCTGCATCGTCAGCAGCGCGGCCCGCCCGCCCCAGCGCCCCGGCTCGACCTCTCGCAACTGGATCTCTTGCTCGCCCATGCCGTGCGCGGGCATCGACGCGCGGACAAAGACCTCCGGCTGAACGCCTGCGGGAAGGTCCCGCACATCGACCGCATAGATGTCGCCCGCGACATTGCCGCGAACAACCTGTAGCGTCACGGCTGCCTCGTCGATCGCGGCGCTGGCGATATACCCCGGCGCCTGACTCAACACATCCCGCGCCGGTGTCGCGCTGGTCAGCACCCCGACTGCCAGCAGCAGCGCCACGCCTGCCCCAATTTCGATCCGCACGCTTCGCCGCAGATGCGCCAGGCCGGCAGGTAATCCCCGCTCAGCATCATCCACCACGGGCGCGACACGCCAGCGGTTATACCCGCCGAGCAGCAGCAGCAGCAGAAACAGGCCGAGCTTGATCGTCAGCGCCAGGCCGTAGGTCGTCGTCCACAGCTCGCGCACCTGCCCGATCTGCTGAAGCGCCGCGTAGCTGCCGGTCGCCGCCAGCACGATCACGGCGGCGGTCGCCAGAGCGGTGAAGCGCGCGACCAGCAGCGTTGGGCTGGCCCGCTGCGTGTCCTGGTCGCTCCGTCGCATGAGGAGCAGACCCAGCAGCAGCGCTGGCAGCGCACCGACCCAGGCGGCGGTCGCCAGCAGATGGACGAAATCGAAGGCAATCGCGAGGCCGGTAAAGATGCTGCTGACCGCTGGGTTATCCTGCGTGCGCGGCGCGGCGCTGTGGCTCAACAGGCTGATTGTCAGCAGCGCGGCGCAGCCAAGAGCCAGCGTGAGCGCCCGGCGGGATCGAAGCTCCGGCCAGAGCGCTACAACCAGCGCCAGCACCAGCCCAAGACGGAGCGCCAGGATCAGCCCAACGCGCGAGCCGCCAATCAAGTCCATAACCCCTAGCCCGGTCCTGCTCGCCGCCAGGGCCAGCATCCCGATCGTCCCCAGCAGCGCAAGCAGGGCCGCTCCGATCTCCAGCCAGCGCAGCATCGCCCGGAGCCGCTCTGAGACAGCATCGCCTGCCGCGATCGGCTGCCAGACCAGCCAGCCAAAAATCGCGCTGCCGACAACCAGCGATAGGCCCAGCACCGTCAGCCAGCGGCTTGCTACGTCCAGGGCGGGCGGGAGCGCCTGCGGATCGGGCGGGGGCGGCGGGAGCAGCAGCGGCGCGTTTGCTGCCGCCGGATCGCCGATCGCGAACGGCACCACACCCTCCAGCGTATGCCCATCCGCCGAAGAGAGCGTGCGCCATTGCAGCACATACTGCCCTTCGGGAAGCGCGGGCAGGTCGAGCAGCAGCACATACGAATCGTCGGGCGCGACCCGGCTCTGCGCGGTGCTGACGGGGCCGCGCTCCACGTTGAGCAGCACCACGCGGCTATACGACGCTTCCAGCGGCTCGCTAAACCGCAGCCGTGCCGTCGCTGGAGCCTGCGCGATCACGTCGTTCGCCGCTGGAGTCGACTCGACCAGATTAGCGTGCGCTCGTGTGCTGTACGGGAAAAAGATCGAAAGACAGAGGAAGCTGCCAACCAGCACAAAGATCAATCGTCGCATCAAAATATCACCAACAAACCTTTATCGAGGACAAACCGGCTCGTGCATATGATCAATCCCTCGACCGGTCTATAACTCGGAATCGGGTGCGCGGCAGTGCTTTGTTCCTGCCGCACACGTACCAGCCGGATTGACAAGAAACTGCTGCTACCGCGACGACCGCGCGATCGAGGGATCACTCACCACGGCGGATGCGCGACGACCGCGCAGCGCCATGAACGCCACGGTCAGGCTGATCAGGCCAAGCAGCAGACCGCCGCTGCCCAGCAGCGTCGCGGTGCGCAGCCCGGTTTGAGCCTCCGTAAGTTGGCTGCCAAGCTCGGCATTGAGGGGAACCTTGGCCGGAAATTGCAGCGCGGCGGGAGCCTGAACCTCGTTGAAGCCGCCGGGCTTCGACGTAAACTTCTCGTCGATCTGCGCGCCTTCGAGGTCGCCAAAGAAGCCGAACGTGTACGCGCCCGACTTTGTGGGGTAGAAGTGAGCCTTATAGTGGCCCGGATCTCGGAAGACCGGCGTCAGCTCCATGTCGCGCTGCTCCGCGCCGAAGACAAGCTGCGCCTTGAGTGTCTTCTCCAGATTCTCGACCGGCCGCTTTGTCTCGGCGTTGGTGATTCGCACCGACAGTGCGTTGAGCTCGCCTTCAAACGCGGGCTCGCTCAGAAAGCCGACAATAAACTCGTACTTGCCAACCTCACGACGTTCGTGGGCCGAGGCTTGCGTAGCGCCGAACAGTCCGCCGACAAGCAGGGCGACCAGCATCAGGGCGCGGGCATAGTGTGCGTGCTTCATAAGGTTACTTCAATAGCTTATGTGGACCGTCGGATCAGTCCAACGATCAAGGATATGAACGACGAGGTACGGGCGCAGCGCGCCTGGAAAAACGTAGCCGACTATCCGAAGCTATTGGCGATACGGGGAGGATCGCGGGGTGGCGGTAGTGAAAGGAGGCGGAGACGCGGTGCCAGATCCAGCCGCCGCAGACCGATGGCAAACATCTGCGGTATGAGGCTGATCGCCAGTACCACGCCGATCGTCAGCGCGCTGGGCAGCAGCTCCGACGACTGGCCCATCAGATCATCACAGAGCGCATGATCGCCGCGCTCGCTGGTCGAAACTACCCGTCCATGGTCATCTGCGGCACGCACAGCGGGCACATGATGCGACGCGCGCGAGTCATGCGCGGCGTGTGTCTGCCCGGCGATGACACAATGGACAAAGCAGGCCCACGGCCCGCTGCCGACCAGCATGCCGATCAGCAGGCACAGACCTACGGCCCGGAGCGTTCGCGCGAACCACTGGTAGCCGATCTTGGGTAGCTCAGTTGTGAGTGGGTGAAACACAGCGGCTATATGATAGCAGAATCCAGCTAAGCGATCACTGATCCATTGTAGTGAGTAGTTAAAGAAAGTAAACTAAGAATTTACTGAGAACCGGCTTCACCCGATCGCAGATGTCGTTCTGTGGCATCTGCGATCGGGCAGAGCGATGCGCGGGCGCTAGAAGGCGCGTTTCAACAGGGCCAGCGCGCCCTGCTTCCACGGCACCCGATGCGAAATCCCCGATTGCGACTCGAACTGCGCGCGGTTTTCGATATACCACTTAAAGTTCCGCAGCAGCGCATCTTTGTTCGAATACTTCGGTCGAAAGCCCAGTTTGCGCTCGGCCTTCTCGATCGACACGAACGAATCCTTGGACGCCGTCTCATAGACCCACTTGTAGAGCGGCGAAACCCGCAGAAACTCAAGCAGCCGCAGCCCCCAGATCGCCGGAGCCGCCGGGAAGCCGATGATCCGCTTGCCAAAGCCCGCGTAATCCAGCACCGCCTGATAATCCTGTTTCATCGTGCCGAACTCCGCCGCGCCGATGTTGAAGGTATCGTTAACGACATCGTCGGGCAGCGTCATCGTCAGATAGATCGCCTCGCACAAATCCTCCACGTCGAGCAATTGGTAGCGATTGTTGCCGCTGCCGATCATCGGGAAGTTCCGCCCATCAAGCGCCCAGTCGTACAGCAGCGCGAACACGCCCAGCCGCTCTGGCCCAATAAACGATTTGGGCCGCAGAATCGGCACAACCAGGCCCCTGGCGCGATAATCCAGGCAGACCATCTCGGCCTGAATTTTGGCCTGCCCGTATGGACCCACGCCCTCCAGCCGATCGTTCTCATAGAGCGGATGGTGATCGGGAATGCCGTACACCGCCGTCGACGAGATATGGATCGCCCGCTGGACATTGTGATGCAGCGCGACTTCCAGCACCGTGCGCGTGCCGATCACATCGGTCGTGTAGATATCGTCCTTCGAGTAGAGCGGCAGCGCGGCAGCCGTATGGACGACGAAGTCCACGTCCTGCATCGCCTGATCGACCGTCGCCATGTCGCGAATATCGCCCTTAATCGCCGTGATGCGGTCGCGCATATCGGGATACGTGAACTCCTCAAGATCCAGCGACACCACATCATAGCCGCGCGCGACAAGATACCGAATCAGATTGATACCGAGAAACCCCGCCCCGCCGGTGACGAGTACCTTTTGTTGCGCCATTAATATGCCTCCATAGCACGATCTCCGTGATATATGCAATGGTGCCCGATATGGTGAGCACCCAGGTAACAGCCCCAGACACCGCGATCCGCGATGTCATGTTAAACCAAGTTGAACATTTTATCACAGCTCAATGACTTTACGTTTAGTACTGAGCATCAGATAGTACCAATCCACGTCTTGACGGTCGAATAGTCCCTATGGTATAGTCTGATCAATAAAGAGGAATAAACTTGTGAACGATACCACTCGCCAATATATTTACTATTATTCCTACTTTAGCGGAGCAGGGAGAACTGCGGCACGCTGGTAGAAGGTGCTCACAACTGTGTGAAGCAAGGAGCGTGTGGCAGTATAGCCCACGCTCCTTTATTAATCCTCTCGCCCCACCAAAGACGCTGGCCGAGAACCTCTCGCTATCAAAGACGCTGGCCGAGAACTCTTACCACTAACCGCCTACTCCCATCGAGCATCTTTACTCACCGGAGGCTAGGATGACCATGTATTGTCGTGGCATTCGTGGGGCTACCACCTGCGAAGCCAACACCCCCGAGGCAATCCTACAAGCGACCAGAGAGCTGCTGGTGCTGCTGGTCGAGGCGAACGACATCAATCCCGAAGACATCGGCAGCGTGATTTTCTCCGCCACTCCCGACCTCAATGCCGAATTTCCGGCTCTTGCCGCTCGCGCGCTCGGCTGGCATGATGTTGCCCTCATCTGTACCCACGAGATGCAGGTTCCCAAAGCGCTACCCCGCTGTATTCGGATTCTGATCCATTGGAACACGCCGAAATCTCAGGCCGAGATCAAGCACGTCTATATCCGTGGCGCGACAGCACTACGGCCTGAGCGGGGGGTTGAGCTAGCGCCTGCGATCTAATACCCAATGCGCGCTGCGCCAGAATATTAGGCCCGGCAGAGGCATTTACTTAGATATGTGCCCCAGGCAGCATCGCTTTATCCCAACGCGCGTCCCTGATCAGATTGCATGTTTTGGGCTGTAGCCGTCGATGGCAACAGCTCGGCCCATCATAAACAGAGCTTAAATTAAGAATCCATTAAAGGAGCAAACAGATGATCATCGCAATGAAAGCTGGAGCTACTGCCGTACAGGTCGCGGAAGTGTTACGTCGCTTGGAGGAGATGGGCCTTTCCGGGCAGGTGTCGCAAGGCGAAGAGCGCACCGTGGTCGGCGTGCTCGGCACGCCGATTCCATCCGGCCTGGGCGCGGCCATGGAAGCTCTGCACGGCGTCGAAAAAGCGCTGCGTGTCAGCAAAGGGTACAAGCTCGCCAGCCGTGAGTTCCAGCCAGTCCCGACGATTGTGCGGGTCCGCGATATTGAGATCGGCGGTAACGAGGTGATTGTGATGGCTGGCCCGTGCTCGGTCGAGAGCGAAGAGCAGTTGCTGCGCACCGCGTACGGTGTGCGCGATGCGGGCGCGAAGCTGCTGCGCGGCGGCGCGTACAAGCCCCGCACGTCGCCCTACGCCTTCCGGGGAATGGGCGAGCGCGGCCTGGAGCTGCTGGCAGAGGCGCGGGAGCAAACCGGTCTGGCGATCATCACCGAGGTGATGACGCCGTCCGACGTGGCGCTGGTCGGTCAGTACGCCGATGTCTTCCAGATCGGCGCGCGCAACATGCAAAACTACCTGCTGCTCGAAGAAGTCGGGCGGACCAACACGCCGGTGCTGCTTAAGCGCGGCCTGTCGGCGACGATCGAGGAGTGGCTGCTGGCGGCGGAGTACATCATGGCGGCGGGCAACAAGCAGGTCATGCTCTGCGAGCGGGGCATTCGCACCTTCGAGACGGCCACGCGCAATACCTTCGACCTCAACGCGGTAGCGTATGCCAAGCGCATGACGCATCTGCCGATCATCGCCGATCCGAGCCACGGCACGGGCAAGTGGCGTCTGGTGACACCTATGTCGCTGGCGTCGATCGCGTGTGGCGCTGACGGATTGATCATCGAAGTCCATCCCGATCCCGATCGCGCAGTTTCCGACGGCTCGCAATCGCTCACGCTGGAGAACTTCGAGCGGCTCATGGAGCGTGCCAGTGCGGTTGCCCAGGCGGTGGGTCGCTCCACCACCTACGAGCAGATCACGCTGCAATAGTCGGCCTTTAATTGCAAGATGGCAAACGTAACGTGATTAATGTTTCAATCATTGGGCTAGGCTTGATCGGCGGTTCTCTGGGCCTCGCGCTCCGAGAAGCGCCGGTTAAGGTCGTGGTCTGCGGCTGGGATCGTGATCCGGCAGCGGTGACAGGCGCGTACGAGCGCGAGGCGATCGACCGTCCGGCATTCACGCTGCCCGAAGCGCTCGACAGTGCGGATCTGGTCGTCGTGGCAACGCCCGTCACGGTGGTGCAATCGATCTTTACGTCGATCGCGCCGCATCTCAGGCCGGGCACGATCGTCAGCGACGTAGCAAGCACTAAAGCGCAGGTGATGGCCTGGGCCGAGGATCTGCTGCCGCCTGACGTCTCGTTTGTCGGCGGGCATCCGATGGCCGGATCGGAGCGGCACGGCATCGGCGCGGCACGAGTCGATCTGTTCCGCAACGCTGTGTACTGCCTCACGCCGCACGAGCGGGCAGCGCCTGAGGCCGTGGCGACGCTGGAAAAGCTGGTAGCCAGCATCGGAGCGCGTCCGCTCTGCATCTCGGCGGAGGCGCACGACAGCTATGTTGCCGCAGTGAGCCATCTGCCCTTTTTGCTCAGCGTTTCGCTGGCGCAGCTTACCACCGCCGATCAGCAGTGGCCCCGTATGCGCTCCGTCGCCGCGACCGGCTATCGCGATCTCACGCGGCTGGCATCGGGCGATCCGACCATGCATCGCGATATTTGTCTGACCAACGCCGAGGCGATCCGCCCGTGGCTGCTCAGCATGGCCGACTTCCTGCGCGGCCTGGCCGACAGCTTGAACGATCCGGTCGCGCTTCAGATGCTCTTCGAGGCGGCCAAGCAGCAGCGCGATACGTGGCTGTACGAGCGCGAGGAGCCCGAACGCGAGCCTCGGCTGGTCGAGCAGTGAGCAACGTTTGGGACACGTCGGATGGGGCGTATTGCGATACGCCCCACAGCAATGCTGTGCCCTGGGTGATCTGCCTCTACAGGATCACAGCTCCTCATCCAGCGCGGCAGGCGCGGGCTCGGCCTCGCCGTACCAGAGCCGCTGCATCTCCTCGCACGTCAGCAGCAGATGGTCGAGCGTGCCCTCGGCCTCGACCCGGCCATCCTTGAGCACGATGATATGATCGGCGCGTCGTAGGGCCGCGCGCCGATGCGACACGACCAGGCACGTGGCCTGTCGGTGCTCGAAGAGCCGCTCCCACAGCACCCGCTCAGTCTCAACATCAAGCGCGCTGGAAAGATCGTCAAAGACCAGCAGCTCGGCGTCGCGCACGAACATGCGCGCCGCTGCGGCTCGTTGAATCTGGCCGCCGGAGAGCTTCACGCCGCGCGTTCCGACCACCGTTTCCAGGCCGTCTTCCAGCGCGGGAATATCCTGCTCCATCACCGCCAGCCGCACGGCCAGATCGAGGTCGGCGCGCTGCTCCGGCAGGCCCATCAGGATGTTATCGCGCAGCGTATCGCTGAAGAGACGCGGCACCTGGGGCGTGTACGCGCTGCGCGGCGGCACAAAGAACGAGGCCGGATCGTCCACCAGCGTATTGTTCCAGCGGATCGTGCCCGATGCTCTGGGCAGCAACCCCAGCAGCACGCGCAGCAGCGTCGTCTTGCCTGCGCCGATGCGCCCGGTGATCACGGTACATGATCCGCGCTCCAGGCGCAGGCTCACGCCCTCAATGCCACGGCTCGATCCTGGGTAGCGGAAGGAAAGATCGTCGACCGTCAGCACGTCGAGGCGATGCGCGCCGGTTTTGGGCGTGTGCGGCACCTCCGGCAGCGGCCCTTTGATATAGGTCGGCGTGTGCTCGACCAGCGCGGCGGGCGCGGTGCCCTCCAGCAGCGCCGTCAGCCGGTCGATCGAAACCGATGCCTGCTTATGACGGGCCAACTGTCGCCCGACCCAGCGCGGAAAGCCCGCGATCCAGCCGATATAGCCCGCGAAGAGCGTAAAATCGCCGATCGTAAAGCTGCCCGCCTGTATCGCCTGAGCCGAGAGCAGCAGGATCAGGCCGATGCCTAGGTTCGCCGTGTTCAGATTGAACGAGTCTAGAATCTCGGTGAAGAGCCGGTCCTTGAGCGCCGCCTTCTGCCGCGCCGCACTCAAACGATCGAAGTGGTCGATCGCATGGTCCTCTGCCGACGCGACCTTGAGCGCCTGCACGCCGCCGAATATCTCGCCGATAAAGCCGGTGATCCGCCCCGTCGTCTGGCGGTTGGCGCTGCGGTAGCGCTTGATGCGCGTGCTCATGATATGCGTCACCGCGACGATCCCGACCAGCGGCAGGAGCACCACGACAGTGATCAGCCAGTTGATCCGCATCATGATCGCCAGCGCGATCAGCGCGAAGATACCCTGACCTGCCAGATCGAGATAGTTGTCGAAGTAGATCATGAACTCCTCGACATCGTCGCGGAAGCGGCTGACGATCTCACCCGGCGAGTCGGGCAGCACGCGCGATCCCGGCCCCTGCACGATCCAGCGCATCACGTTGCCGCGCATCAGCGCGTGGGCAGCAAACCAGAAGGCGATCCAGACGAAGAGCGCCAGGGCGAATGTGAGAATGCGCATGCCCTCGCTGCCAACCACCAGCGCCAGCAGGGTCCACACGCCGAGCGTCGCGGGCGCGTCGCCGGTCAGGGCGTTAAAGATCTCGCGCGTCAGCAGGCCGGTCGCCAGCGGCAGCAGGTAGAACGAGAGCCACAAGATAAAGCTGATAGTGTAGTGCCAGGGCCGCCAGCGGATCAGCCGCCAGCCGCAGATTAATGGATTCATGCCAGCACCTCCGCCATGCCGGTCTGTAACAGTTTGAAGAAGCGCGACTCGGGATCGTCGGCTAGCTGCGCCCGCGCGCCGTGCTCGACGATCCTGCCGCGCTCCAGCAGCAAGATCTCGTCGGCGCGCTGTACCGTGCTCAGACGATGCGCGATAATGATGCAGGTGCGACGGCTGCCATCAGGGCGCAGCAGCTTATCGATCGCCCGCTCGATCCGCGCTTCCGTGGCCGGGTCGAGCCGCGACGACGCCTCATCGAGGATCACCAGGCCGGGATCTTTGAGAAACACCCGCGCGAACGCCAGCAGTTGCGCCTCGCCCGCCGAGAGGCCGCCGTTGCCGGATGCCAGCTCGGTATCCAGGCCGCCGGGCAGGGATTGGAGCCAGGGCATCAGCTCAAGATCCGCTAGCGCCTGCATAATCCGGTCGTCCGAGATCGTGGGGTCGAAGAGCGTGAGATTATCGCGGACGGTCGCCTGGAAGAGCTGCACATCCTGCGTGACGATCCCGATGCGCTGGCGCAGATCCGACAGCCTGGCGTCGCGCAGATCGACATCGCCCAGGTGGATCGTGCCAGCGTCGATGTCGTACAGCCGGAACAGCAGCCGGGTCAGCGTGGTCTTGCCGCTGCCGGTACGGCCCAGCAGGCCCAGCACCTTGCCCGGCGCAAGCCGAAAGGTTATCTCGTCCAGCACAGGCGCGTCGTCGCCGTAGCCAAACGTCACGCCCGCGAACTCGACCGCCAGCGGACCCGCAGGAAAGGCCGCGCCGGGGCCGTCGGCGATCGTCCGCTGGATCGCGAACATCTCGCGCACCCGCCCGATGCTGGCGCTAGCCCGCTGAAACTCCTTGAGCTGCTCGGAAATCTGCTCAAGCGGGCGGCGCAGCATCTCGGTGTACTGGAAGAAGAGATAGACCGTGCCGATCGAGATCGCCCCCGCGCTGTAGAGATACGCGCCCATACCGAGCGCTAGCGCGTAGCCGAGCGCGAAGAGGCCCATCGTGAGCATCCAGACCGTCGAACTCATCATCACCGCGCGCAGACCCTTGTGCGCTACGTCGCGCATGGCCTGGTACAGCCACCGCATCACATAGCCGCCCGCGCTGTTGGCCCGCAGATCGTCCAGCCCGGCCAGACGCTCTTCCAGAAAGCCAAACAACTGAGCGTGCGCCTGACGGTCGGCGGCCATGCTGGCGACGGCGAAGTTGCGGCTGCCGATCAGGACCAGGAGCGCGAAGAGCGTAAAGGCCGTGAGCGCCGCGCCGATGCGGGGATCTTCCAGAAACAAGACGATCAGCACGCCGATCAGGAGAATCATGCTGCCGAAGATCTTGATCACAAGCTGGGAGAAAAAGGTGGAGAGCGCGGTCACGTCGCCGTCGATGCGCTCGATCAGCTCGCCGGGCGTGCGCGTGTGATGAAACTGCATATCGAGATGCAGGCTGTGGCGAGCCAGATCGCTGCGCAGGCGATTGGTTGCGGTCCAGCTCACCTGCTCGCCGAGATACGTCGCGCCGACCGCGACGGCCTGCGAGACGAGCGTCACGACGATAAACAGAGCGGCCAGGCCGATCAGATCGCGGATCGTCCCCGCCGTGCCATGCGCGCCGGTTGCGCCGTCGATGAACGAGCGCAAGATCTGCGGATTGAGCAGTTGCAGCCCGATGCTGCCGAGCAATAATACTGTCAGCGCCGCAACTTTGATCCGCTGCGGCCTCACGTAGGTGACAAGCAAGCTCCGGTGGTGACTCAGCGAATTGTCCATGCCTTGTCCTTTCGTCGCCGTCGTTCTGCCGGGGACGCACAAAAGCCGTGGATCTCGAAGCTCCCACGGCTCACGGCAGCGCGCTGTACCATCGGCTAGCGCAACAAAAAGACCGTGGGAGCTACCGAAGTGCCCCACGGCCAGTGATGACATTGTGATACAGGCTACGTCTGGCGGGCGCACTTCTCCCATGTATGAGCGAATGGCGGTGTCGTCATCGCCCATGCACATACGGTTGTCGGGATTGCGCTCATCAACAGCGTCTCCTTATCGGCTAACTGTCAGCGAGTATAGCAGCGGCTATCGGCCATGTCAATCAGGCAAAAGTCGGAGAATTGGAGTTGCGGCCCTCATCCCCGACCATCAGCCTAGCGCGTCCGAGCCACACGCCCGCCGCCCGCAGCCGCTTGCTGCCCCGGCACGACGCACGTCTCGGCGACGAGCAGCTCCAGCGCGGCGTCGGCCTCGATCCGGCCTGTCTTCGACCAATGATCCAGCTCCAGCAGCCGATCGTGAAGCTGGAGCAGCGTATCGGACTGGAAGCGCGCCGCCTGCTCGACCGCCTTGCGCACCACGAACGGCTTCTGGCCCAGCTCCGACGCGATGGAATCGGGGCGCATGCGCTGATCGGCCAGCTCCTTGACCTGCAACAAAATGCGTACCTGGCGTGCGATCATAAACAGTAGATAGGTCGGAGCCTGGCCCTCGTCCAGCAGATCGTGCAGCAGCTTCAGCGCGGGGCCGAGCTGCCGGGCCGCGAGCGCATCCACGAACGCAAAGACCGAGCTTTCGCCGGTATCCTGCACCAGCAGCCGCACGTCGTCACGAGCGATCGTGCCGCCGATTCCGGCATACGCCGCCAGCTTATGTAGCTCGTTGAGCAGCGAGCGGCTGTCGTTGCCCGCAAGCTCCACCAGCAGCGCGCCCGCGTCGGGCATGAGCCGCACATCGAGCAGTTTCGCCCGCTCCTGAAGCCAGCGCTGAAGATCCGCGCCCTCCCTGGGCAGAAACTCGCGGACGGTCGCGGCCTTCTTGAGCGCGGTGTAGAGCGCTGAGCGCTTATCGAAATCTTCGCGCTCGACAAAGACCAGATCGGTCGTCTCCGGCACGCGCGGCAGGTAGGCCTTGATCGCGTCGCGCAGATCGCCGGACTTGATCTGCTTGAGCGCATCCTCGACAATCACCAGTCGGCGGTCGGAGAGAAACGGGATCGCCTCGCAGGCCGCAGCCAGCGCATCGACCTTGAGCCGGCGTCCTTCTAAAACGGTCAGATTGAGATCGGTCAGATCGGCGGGAATGGAGGCTTTGAGCGCCGCGAGCGCCTCTGCCCGCGCAAGCTCATCGGCGCCATAGAAGAGATAGAGCATAGCGGCGATCCTTGGGTAGGTGACGCGCACAGACCATAGAAAAACCCCACCTGAAGCAGGTGAGCGTGTTTTGAAGCCTACCTCACGGTAGGTGGGTGCCAGCCGTCAGGTGCAGTGGGCGAACCACATTCCCGTCCGAGTCTGAGCTCCCCTTCAAAACCAATGTAGACTCAAAACATTGGACTCACCTGCGCACAGCGTAGGGTAGTGCTATTGTACCGACCCAGTTACGAAAAGGCAACACTTGCGCCGCACGATCAGATGTATGATAGCTTGAGCCCCAGATTCCTTTGCTCAGCTATGAGTCGAAAGCTGGACGCCAGTCGGAAAGGCGGCAGATCGGCACCGCGCGGAAGGGCGTCGAACCTGATAGCCAGCTCATCCCCATCCAAGCCCCATATCACACGGCTATGATCGGCTTCGACGTGCAAAAGGCATATAGTGCTCCTGTCGCAAACAGAAGTCATCACAGGAGGACAACCATATGAACGGTCAGTCTCGTCAAGCATGGCGGCGCTGGGGCGCAGCGGCCCTGATGGGCTTCGCCGCCCTAGCCGGAGTCGCGCCCGCGCGGGCCGGGCTGTGGGACGGCAATCACCGCTTTCAGTTCGCCAATGAGACATTTCTCAACGTCTGGCGCGCCAGCGATCAGGCCGTCATGAACGGCACTGCCAAGCGCTCCTACACCTGGGGTCCAGGCCCCTGGTTCGGCTACAAGGAATACTACCAACAGTCGCCCAACGGCCTGCGCCAGGTCCAGTACTTCGACAAAGCGCGCATGGAGCTGAACAATCCCAACAATGCCACCGTGCAGGGCGTCACCAATGGCCTGCTGAGCGTCGAGATGGTGTCGGGCCGCGTCAAGATGGGTGATGGCACCGGCGAGGATCAGAATATCCAGCGCCAGCCCGCCAACGTTCCGGTCGCGGGCGATCCCGGCACCACCAACCCGAACGCGCCGACCTATGAATCGTTCAGAGGCGTCGCGACCGTCGACAACGGCTACCGCGATCCCGACCGGACCGGCCAGCGCGTCGGCGCGGTGCTGGATAAGGCGGGCAATCGTACCAACAACGCCGATCTTGCCCGCGATCCGGCGACCGAGATCGTGACCTACAACACGATCACCGGCCATAACGTGCCGCGCGTCTTCCGCGACTTCATCCAGAACGGCCCGGTCAACGGTCTGTTTGCCTTCGGCTACCCGATCACCGACGCCTACTGGGTGCGCGCCAGGGTGGGCGGCGTCGAGAAGGACATTCTGGTCCAGCTCTACGAGCGGCGCGTCGTCACGTACACGCCGTCGAATCCGGCGGCCTTCCGCGTCGAGATGGGCAACGTCGGCCAGCACTACTTCCAGTGGCGCTACCCGCACCTGGGACAGCCCTGGCAGGGCGGCCTCGACAATCCGCCCGATCTGCCGATCGCCTTTGCCTCGCGGCTGGCCTCCGCCGACCACTGGGAGACGTTTCTGATGGACGCCAACGGCTTCAACCTGCGGCAGATCACGAGCGGCACGCAGGAGACGGTGCCCTACTCGTGGCGGCGGAGCTACGTGGAGGGCGAATCGCCCCGGCTTATGACCGACTCGCGCCGTGACGGCGGGCTGCGCCAGCTCTTCAGCATCAACCTGAACAATGGCGCGGATGTGAAGCAGCACACGGCGGGCAGCGAGTTCGGCAGCAACGCCTTCAACGCGGCTGTCTCGCCCGACGGAACGCAGATCGCGGTGATCCACCAGCCCGGCAACCTGTCGTCGATCGCGATCATGCCGTTCGGCGCGGAGCGCGTCACGCCCAGCGTCGCCATGCCGTACCGCGACAACTGCGTGTATCAGTCGCCAAGCTGGCTGGCGGACGGATCGGGGATCGTCTTCGCAGCGAACTGTGAGGGCAAGTTCGCGATCTACCGCGCCGACATTCAGTACACCTACACGCCGAGCGACCAGTACATCCCGGCGAATCTGGTCAACATTCGTCCGATCGTCAAGCAGGCCAATGCCGACAACTACTTCCCGCGCGTCTCACCCAGCGGCGGCAAGATCCTCTTTGCCTCCAACCGCAACGGGCAGGGCGATGTGTATGTCGCCAATATCGACGGCAGCGGCGAGCAGCGGCTGACGACCAGCGGCGCGGACGACGGCGCGGCCTCGTGGGCCAGCAACGGCTTCGAGATCATCTTCGACTCGAATCGCGACGGCGACTACGAGATCTACAAGCTGAGCATCGACAACCCGGCGCGCGTCACGCAGTTGACCAACAACACGGTCGATGACCGCTGGCCGCTCTGGCACCAGTAGCGCAAGCACGTTCAACCTTTGTACGCAAAGAGGCGATCATGCAAGGGCGACCTGCATGGTCGCCCCTTGCGGATCGGCGGCTCCGCCCGTATCATGCGGCGTATGCACTTTTTACACGTCATTCAGCGCTACTATCCCTACGTCGGCGGCTCCGAGGGCTACTTCAAGGAGTTGAGCGAGCGGCTGGTCGCGGACGGGCATCGGGTCACGGTACTCACAACCGACGCCTGGGATCTGGATCATTTCTGGGCAGCGCGCCGCAAGACGATCTCCGAGCCTGAGACGATCCATAACGGCGTGTGCATCAAACGCTTTCCGGTGCAGCGCGCGCCCGGCCCGCCGATCGGCTACCCGATCCTGCGGCGGCTGATGGTCGAGCTGGGCCGCCTGCCGGGCACCACGCCGCTGCTGAACCGAATGGCGCTGCTGACGCCGCGCGTCCCGGCGATGTATCGCTACCTGGCGACGACCAGCGAGCGCTTCGATCTGGTCCACACCACCAACATCACGCTCGATTTCACGATCCTGCCCGCTCTACGCTTCGCGCAGCGCCGAGGCATTCCGCATCTCTGCACGCCATTCGTCCACCTGGGAGAGCCCGGCAATCGCCAGATCGTGCGCTACTACAGCCAGCGCCATCACCTTGCGATCTTACGTCAATCAAAATATGTGATGGTCCAGACCGAGCTCGAAGGCGATTACCTGCGGCAGCGCGGCGTGCCCCAGGAGAAGCTGCGCACGATCGGCTGCTGGGTGCGCCCCGAAGCGCTGGTCGGCGGCGATGCCCAGCGCTTCCGGCGCGAGCACAACGTCGGCGGCCCGGTTGTCCTGGCGATCGGCGCTGCGGCGTTCGACAAAGGCACGATGCACACGATCGCGGCCATGCAGCGGCTCTGGCAGGGCGGCAGCGACGCGACGCTGGTGCTGATCGCCGCGACGACGCTGGCGCAGTTCGAGCAGTTCTACTCAGCGCTGCCGGAGTCGACCAGACAGCGCATGCTGCTGCTGCGGGCCGCGCCGCATCAGACGAAGCTGGATGCGCTGGCCGCCGCCGATCTGTACGTCATGCCCTCGCGTACCGATTCGTTTGGGATCGTGTATCTGGAAGCCTGGATGTACAATCTGCCGGTGATCGGCGCGCGGGCAGGCGGCGTGCCCGCCGTGATCGACGACGGGCAGAACGGTCTGCTGGTGGATTTCGGCGACGTGACGGGGCTGGCCGAGCAGATCCGGCGCTTGCTTGCGGATCGCGCGCTGGCCGAGCGGCTGGGAGCCTGTGGTCGGGCCAAGGTGCTACGTGAGCTGACGTTCGA
Organism: Herpetosiphonaceae bacterium; assembly: GCA_036374795.1. Classification (NCBI taxonomy): domain Bacteria; kingdom Bacillati; phylum Chloroflexota; class Chloroflexia; order Herpetosiphonales; family Herpetosiphonaceae; species Herpetosiphonaceae bacterium. The sequence continues at coordinate 38,793 of DASUTC010000305.1, read as the reverse complement.
TCGAAAGTATGCCTCGATCCGCGCCGTGTACGAGGAGGCGCTGGCGGAGGACCAAGCGCCGAGAACCGAGAACTGAGAATCAAACAAAGAACAAACGAACCAAACGCTCAACTTCGTTGTTCCTTGTGCTATCGCGTGTTCCCTTGTTCCTTTATTCCCTTGTTTCTGCGTTTCCTGTTTCTGCGCTGCCTTATCCCCGCACGAGGCGCTAATCGTTCATCGAGAGCAGCGTAGGGCCGTCCAGCAGCACAATCGGCTTATCTTTGGCCCAGCGCGCCGCGCCCTCTTGAAAATCCATCGAGGTGATGACCACGCCCTTCTTGACGCCCTCTGCCTTCATGCGCTGCGCCAGCTCCTGGGCAAAGCCGGGCTTGACTTTCTCAGCGGTGGTCACGCGCAGCAGCCACGGCTCACCCTCGTAGCTTACCTGGAAATCGAGCCGCTCCTTCTCGAAGCGATAGTCGTTGATCAAGAAGCCGTGCTTGCGGAACAGATCGGCGACGTAGCCGCCCAACTGCGGCAGCGACAGCGCGCGCAGATCGTCAATGGAGCGCACCCGACCAGGCCGATCGAGCCGCCCGCCGCGCTTCTCGTTTTCTTCGCGGGCCGCGCGGAGCCGCTGCTCGCTGCGCGACGCGGTGATCACGCCCAGCGCCGGAAAGATCGGCAGCGTCAGGATCGCGATGAACAGGATTTGCGCCGTCTCCTCGGCGAGTACCTGACGAGTTGACAGGATGATCGCTCCGGCAACAGCAGCCGCAATCGTCGCGATCAGGCTCAGGAGCACGGCGTGCCAGACGATATGCCGCTGTACACGACGGCCCACAAGAATGCCAGCCGTCACCGGCAGCAGCCCGGCCAGGATTTGCAGCGGGCCGCCGTCCACGATCACAAAGATCCAGAGCGCGCCCAGGCCAAGCCCAACGACCAGCAGAGTCAGCCAGTCCAGCTCACGGAGCACCTGGCCGAGCGGCGGCCTGGCTGCGCGCGGCGCTTTCTCTTTCGCCGCTGCCCGCGCGCGCTTCGCCGGAGCTTCGGTCGTATGATCGGTTGTCTCAGGTGTTTCGTCCATCACAGGTGGTTGAGTTGGCATGCCATCCTCAAAAATAGCGTCAGCAACCATGCTGACGCGCAAAGAAAGATCGTTATGAGTTGAGTAGCGTTACGGTGTCGTATTGCGCAGCGCATCCATCGCCTCGCGCAGCTTGCCCACGTCGTTGAATGCGCGGTAGACCGAGGCAAACCGGATATAGGCCACCTCGTCGACCTCGCGCAGCCGATCCATCACCAGATCGCCGATGACCACCGTGGGCACCTCCGGCAGATCGCAGGCCATCAGCGCGGCCTCGACCTCATTCACGATCCGCTCGGCGGCGTCGGGCGCGATCGGTCGACGATAGAGCGCGGTCTTGATCCCGCCGAGCACCTTCTCGCGCTCGTACGGCTCACGATTGCCGCTCTTCTTGACGACCAGCAGCGACGGCGGCTCGATTCGCTCCACCGTTGTAAAACGCCGTCCACACGCCTCGCACCGCCGCCGACGCCGAATCGTGGCGCCCTGATCGAGCTTGCGTGTATCCAGCACTTGTGTATCGTTCGCCTGGCAATATGGACAGCGCATACACAGGTATTATAGCACACCGGCTTTCCTTGACGATGCCCATGTCATCCGTTATACTTTCATGCGTCGGGGTGTGGCGCAGTTGGTAGCGCACAGCGTTTGGGACGCTGGGGTCGTAGGTTCGAATCCTATCACCCCGACCAGCCTGCGGGAGTAGCGCAATGGTAGCGCATCTGCCTTCCAAGCAGATGGTTGCGGGTTCGAGTCCCGTCTCCCGCTCCACAGCACGCCAGATAGGGACGACGTAGCGCTACGTCGTCCTTTTTGGCGTCTTTTCCCCACTGGAGCCTCCACACGGGGCGGAAAACTCGAAAACGCACAACTCAAAACCGAAAACCGGAGATTACGTCAAGCGTCAGAGATGGCGAAGCAGAGACAGCGGAAGGGTGTACGGATCTCCTGGAGAAGACCGCCGATAAAAACCCTTTCATGATCCGATGTGGCACTGCTGTTCGGCAGAGATAAACCGGCGGCGCCGCGATGTCCGTCCCGAACAATCTGGATCGTGCGCAGGTGGCACGCGCTCTGCGCCTGCCAGCAGCAGCGCCAGTACGCGGCGGCGCAGCGACAGCGGGATCGGGCTTGCTAGCGCCGTCTGCGGCACGCGCCACGGCTAGGGACGCCTCCGCGAAGCGAGCGCGGGATGGGGAGATCGTGGGATAACAGGTCTTTGCAGCCGTCTATCAACACCGCCTGGCCCCCTCACCCTCCCCACGCACCAACCACCCCGATCCCGGTGATCGGGGTGGTTCGTTACTGTTGACGCCACCCGCTCTACAGACGCGCCTGCACCACACCGGCAGATCTCCATCGCGGATGCGATCGCACCGGAGCTATCCCGCACGGTGAGCATCATGCTGACATATGTATCGGGATCGCAGCTACGCATCGTATGAGTCGCCGTCGAGAATGAGCTGAGCCAGGTCGGGATAGCACCTCTCGACCTGCTTGCCGCTTGGAAGCGGCGGGGTGAATGTCTGCTGCATAGATTCCTGGGCCTCCTCATGGGTGATGGTCGAGCCGCAGGAGCGCAGGAGGCGCGCTCCCTCGCTCAGTCCCGGCAGATCAGCAAGCTTAGGCCAGTGCTGTACCGGTTTCCCGCCGAGCAATCCCGAAGACCTTCCCGCTGGTCGGATGCGGAATCTCCTGGCCGCCGCACTTGGCTTGAGTCGTCGAGTTCAATGCCAAGGACTGGTCGAGGGGTGACGGGATCGCACAGGAGAAAATCAATATGTTTTTGGGCAATCCGATTTAAGGCCGCCCGGTTTTCATGGGGACGTGCCACAAAAAACATCGGCAGGCCGGGCTTTCATACAGATGATGGCTCGACCTTGGACCGCCTGAGCGAGAACCTGATAAATCGCACCCTCAGTTGGCGATAGAAACTGATCGCGGACGCCTGGACCTGGCGTTCCGTGCTACCAGCCCAGCCACCATAAGGTGCCGACGCCCCCCGCATACACCATGCCGAAGTAGAAGAGTAAGCGGGTAGCCGACAGACGTCTCCGAGAACCGCCACGCATCAAGGCGCGCGCTCGCGTTTGAATATCAAGGGTCGTCCGCTGTGCCGCTTCCAGTTCGCGTAAGTAGGTCCGTAAAAAGTCCGTGTAGATGTTGAACCGGGAGAACACCAGATAGGCAAACCAGTAGATAATTAAACCAGACAGGCGGGCGACGTGGGGCAGGGGTTGGCGCAACTGCTCCTGGAACGAAAAGCCAAAGATCGCAAAGCTGACGCTGAGGAAAAAGGTGGCAACGGTCCAGCGCGTATTCGTATGACCTTGCTCGATCTCCCAGATTTTCAGGTACGTCTCGTCATCGATCTGGGGCTGCGGAGGAAACGAGCTGCTGGGCAACGTGTCATGGCGAGGAAGGGTTGGGTTGTCTGTACCTGCCAATACGTCATGTAACACCTGCGAGTCCTTCATAGGATGTGTGCTCCTAAGCTGGCTTAATCATGATTGTATCCGATGGGGCAAGGGTGCAATGTATGGTACACCCCAGCCCGCCCACCAGGATGGTTGGCCTACAGCATCCGATTCTCATTCCCGGTGGCACCGTGTTCAGCGCGTGTGGCAGCCCTCCATCACGTCGCCCGGCGCAGATCACGGAACCTACTCCCCCACGATCACCGGCCAGCGCACCTGACGCTGGCCCCGCCGCCCGCCCTCGGACGCAGCCTCATTTGCCAGGACCGCGTCCGCGCGACACGTTCGCTGCCGGTGGCGATGGCCGTCACTCGTCCACCGTGAAGCCAAGTTTGACGGTCACTTGCCAGTACGCGATGCCGCCGTTCTCGATGTAGCCCCGCGTTTCGACCACTTCAAACCACCGCATGTTGCGGATAGTGGCCGACGCTCTACTGAGGGCGTTCGCAACCGCGTCTTCGATCCCCGTCTTTGATGAGCCAACCAACTCGATCACCTTGTACACGTGCTCGCTCATACTGGCCTCCGTTACTCCGCAGGGTTACGCATCACCCACCCGCTGTGCGGCTGTCGAGGATGCTAGCGTAAGATGCCACGAGGTGCATGCTGCCGTGAGTATAGCCACGGACGCGGCACCTGTCGAGTCGGGTGGCGCACAAGAGGATGGGCATGAATCAGGGCGTCCCCACCACCGCGCTTGGGGAGGATACACTACGGCGGGAGCGCGTGAATCGGCGGATGGCGTGGGACCGACACCGCTCAAGGTCGGACAGCGACTCTGGTCGAAAGTTCGGTTGCACGCGCCGTCCCCCCCACTACAATGGGCGTATCTCGGAAGCTCTGTGTCCATCGCACGGACGTGTGGTGGGAGGCTATGGAGGAACGCTGATGTTCACAGTACAACGAACGGTGGTCGTGGCGGTAACGGTGCTCACGTTGCTCGTGGTGGGCGTGGTGGCGGGAGCCCCCGCCTATGCGACCCCTGGGAGCGGTGCCATTCGGATCAGCGATTCGAACTGCCATGACGACGATGGCTATACGGCATGCATGACGGCTGAGGGCGTGGCGAATGAAACCTTTACGCCCGCCGGCCATGCGATCTACACCGGGCAGGTCCGTGCGACCTTCCGCCTGACCGACCCGGCTGGGGCGCTCGTGTATGAGGGAGAGTCCACGTCCCACTTCCAGCGGCTGGAGAAAGACGAACTGCTGCACCTGCTCAGCCAGCAGATACGTTCGACCACGACGCGGGCGGACGGTGTCACGTGTACCTTCACCTATACCATGCATCTGGTCAACGGAGAGATTCAATTCGATCGCAGCGAAACGGAATGCCAGTGAGCGTGCTCGTTCGCGCAGACCTTTCGGGTGCGCGGACGAGCTGGTTCTGATGCAGCGGTCATCCAGCGCATGATGCGCGCGTCGTTGCAGATGTGCGCCGCCGCTTACTCCACCGCTGGTGCCGGTCGCAGCGTGTCCACCTGAATCATGATCGCCGTCATCCCCGTCTCGCTTCCTTTCGCGTGCAGCTCGCCACGGGGAAAATAGGCGGCGTGTCCAGCCGACACCGCGACCCGTACGCCGTCGGGACCGCTGACCCAGCCCGCGCCGTCGACGATCAGAAAGAGCTGCCCAAAGCCCGTCGGATGCGGTCCAATAGCGCCGCCCGCTTCAAACCGGACACAATAGATGTGGGCGTGACCCTCGCCGTCTCCAAGATGCACGCTGGATGCCCCAATGCTAGCAAACTGGGTAATCGTGGTGGCCCGGTCCGCCGAGAAATCAAGCATGCGCATACCCCACCTCACTCATCCAACATCCCACCGGCGTGCGGAGGGCGGGTGCATCGAGAAACCCGCCGAACGCCACACCGCAGCATTCGCGCGTGGTTTCCAGCACGTTCTTCGGCGGCAGCCGCACCGCACGCCCTCGAGCTCCATGCAGCGTCACACGCCCTCACTCCCCGCGACGCTCCCCCTGAACGATCGCTATGATCCAGGGTGTATGTTCGTCATAGTGGTGAGCGGTGTTGCCCAAAATGTACTCGTAGATCAGGCTGCCTTCCTGTCCCGTAAAGGGTGCGACGAAGTGCTCATAGGGTGCCGACAGGTCGCTGTCGGCAAGGGCGTCCACCGCTGCGGCCACGCGCTCGTGGGCCGCGACGAGCTGGGCGCGGGCGGCAGCCGGGGTCAGGTGATGGTGCTGGCGTTGGATCTGGGCGTTGAGGACATCGTACTCCGGTTCTGTGTCATCGGCAGGGTCAAGCACCAGGCCCATGGCGGCCCAGCGATCGTCACGACGGAGCAGCGCCGCAATCCCGTCGGCCCAGACGGCCAGATGGGTGAGATGATCGCGCACCGACCAGCCGGCGTCGTCGTGGGGGATGAGCAGGTCATCATCGGAGAGCGCATCGATAACCGCTAAGAATTGGGTCAAGCTGGCGTCCATCTCGGCGCGCAGCGCGTGTTTGGTTGGGAGGGCATCGCCATCACGCATCACGGAGGCTCCTTTTGCATAGTAGCGGGACGCGCACGGGGCTGGTTTCGAGAACATCAAACCGCGCCGCCGCGACCAGTATAGCAGGATACGCCACCGAGCCTGCCGACCGACAGCGCTTTTTGCCAATCGTGTGATTCTTGCGGAGTTGTCGCATCGATCGTGGCGCGTGAGCGATGCGACAACCACTGCTACATCTTGATATATTCGGCACTGCCCTTTTCTAACCTCGCATGTGCATACCGTGAGGTCGTCTCTAGACTCGCATGACCAACTAGTTCCTTGATCAGGTGCGCTGGTGCGCCTGCATCGAAGGCGTGGGAGATAGGCGCATCCAGCGCGGTGATACATCGTCCTCAACCTCCGGCACCACGCGCGCCGAGCTGCATCGCACAATGCGAAAGACCTGCTGCCGCCCCAGCGCTGCCTTTCTATGAGCGAAAGACCGGATCATCCAGCCGCGTATCTCCTATGAGCGACATAAGCTATCCACACTGCGCCGCCGTGAGCTTCCGCCGCGCACCGTCGCCGCAGCAGGGCGTTCTCAGCGGTTCACCCTTGCACCCTACGACAGCCCATACGCGCCCGACCGCAGGGTCGTAAGCGCATGCGCCTCGATCTGCCGGGTGCGCTCGCGGGTGATGCCGAAGACCGCGCCAACCTCCTCAAGCGTGCGGTTTCTGCCGTCGGTGAGGCCGTAGCGCAGCGCTAGCACCTGCTGCTCGCGTTCCGGCAGTGCCGCAACCAGCGCGCGGAGACGGGCGTTGCGATCCGCCTGTTCGGCCTGCGCTTCCACCGATCCAGGCGCGACCAGACGATCAGCCAGCGTCGGCGCGTCGTCCATGTCCTGGCCCCGGCGCAGCGGCGCATCGAGGGACGACTCCGCGTGCAGCGCGTCCAGGCAGACCTGCACCTTCTTAGCCGAGACACCCAGCGCGGCGGCCAGCTCCGCGACGGTTGGCTCGCGATCGAGCTGGCCGATGAGCGCTGCGCGGACCTTGCACGCCCTGACCGCCAGGTCGTGGAGATGCACCGGGAGGCGGATCGTTCGGCTCTGGTCGGCCAGCGCGCGCAGCACAGCCTGCCGAATCCACCACGTCGCGTAGGTCGAGAAGCGATGGCCCTGCTCAGGATCGAACTTCCGCGCGGCTTTCACCAGCCCGACATTCCCCTCTTGCACCAGGTCGGTCAGTGCTAGCCCGTGGCCCTGATACATTGCCGCGATCGAGACGACCAGGCGCAGGTTGTGCTCGATCAGCGCGTTGAGGGCCGCGTCATCCCCGGCGCGGTAGGCGCGCGCCAGGCGCTGCTCGTCGGCAGCGCTCAGTAGATCATGCGTTGCGCTCGCGATGTACTGATCCATACTGTCGATGTAATAGGCGTCCATCGATCCATCCTTGCTCCGACGAAGCAGGCCGCCGGGGAGCAGCGGCCTGCCGAACAAATTATGATCGATACGCCCCAGCCTGCCGCGCTGGACTGGCCGGACGCGGGAGATCGTCGGTCGTGTCGCGTGCGGCCTGGCGCTCCTCATACGCCTGCCGCTGCGCTCCACGCCGGACTCGCTCGACCCGAAACTGATGCGCCTGGAGGTAGTCCCGGATCTCCAGGCAGATGATCTCCAGGTCTTCCTCCGGCAGACGGATGCTCACCTGGGTGTGCGGCTTGCCGACGGGCGAGTAGCCGCCGGTGACGGTGCGCTTGCCCTGGCCCGTCTCAATCGTCAGGCGGTAGGGAAACTTTGCAAACTGGCCGTTTACGGTGTCATGCTCGAAGCGGAAGATCCGGCTCTCAATCGCGCCATCCCGCTCCGAGCCGCCGAAGCTCTCGAACTTCCAGCCTATGGCGCGACCACTCAGCGCCCGATGCACAAGCAGCTTGGCCCGGCCAACATCGAGCCAGCAGACAGCAGACCGGACGTGTCTGCGCTGCTCGCGGTTGTAGTCGACGATCTCCAGCTTGAGCTGATCGATCTGGAGGTAGCTGTACACGTTGAAAAATTGGCGGTTGGTCGCGTACTCGTAGATCGCGTAGGGAATGCTCTGGTTCGGTGCCTGTTCCATACCTCGTGCCTTTCTGTGCTCTACCTATACCCGGCGGGCCTGCGCGGGCGTGCTGGTGCGCGGCTTGACCACACGCGGGCGCTGCTGCCATTGGCCGCCTCGCGCTTAGTGAGCGTGAGCAGATTCACCATGCGCTCGGCGGCAAACGCGGCCAGCCGCTCATTCGTCCAGCCCAGCTCCGTGAGCAGGTGCTCCATGCACTGCCGCTGCTTCTCGCTGGCCGGGGTGTCCGGCTCGCGGATCGAAACCGGCGCGGCGGTCGCCCGCTCACGCAGCACGCGGGTGACAGATGAGGGTTCGGGTGTCCCTGGCATCATCGCCTCATCTCATTGAGCGCCGGGCAGCGCGGAGGGGTTCAGGGCGCGCAACCCGACATATCTAGTATCGCTGATCCGTGTGGCAGCTACCGTCACACGCGACGGTGATACCGGGAAGCGTTGGGGGTGCGCCGACGGGTATCGAGCGCACGCAGAGGCGCCAGCGCGGTGCTAGGCACTCGCCTGCTGGTCCTGAGACGCTCGTGCGCGTCAGGGAAGCACGCTCAAACTGATGGGGTTGGGGGTTGGTGCGCTCGATTGGGGATCGGGTGCGCTGGGCGGCAGCGCCTCGCGCGCCCCTAGGGCGCTGGCTCGCAGCTTGACGCGGCGACCGTATCGGTGCAGATCCATCCATCGTCGGTGATCGTGGTGGTAGTGAACGCCGCGTCGTTCGGCGTGACCGTCGCAGCGGGGCGGCTGAAGGCGAGGCCAACGCCGGCGAGCAGCAGGACCATAGCGATCAGGACGATGATTTTGTGGGACATCTCAATCCTCCTCTCAGGGACAGAGCCAGGCGGGTGCGATCAGAGCAGCGCGCTCGTACTGATTAACGGGCATGAAGCCCACAACATCACGGATGATTCCGCGCAGCTCGTCAAACACCTGCACCGCGATGGCTTCCGCTGCGTCGCGGTGGTCGTCGCGCCAACCGCCAACCGGCACAGCAAGTTCCCGGCCACGCTCGACGATAAGGGCGCTATTGGTCGCGATGCGCTGTCACCTGCCGGGTGGGAGGAGAATCGGCGCATCCCATCCTCAGGGAGGCGGGCGATCGTGCGCCCCGGCCCGATAGCCTGCTCCTGCGTGGACCCCTACGCGGTGTGCCGCGCCTTGCTAATCATCGAGGGTAATGTGCTTCCAGTTTCCACGGTGGCACGGGATAAATCGTGAACGTCTGATGCGATGCAAAGCTGTGGTCTGCTAGACAGACGTTCGGGAGGCCGGAGATCGTCCCACGGGTGGGGACCCAAGCAGATGGCTGTGGGTTCGAGTCCGTCTCCCGATCCAAGACAAGCAAAAAAGATCGAGCCGCAATGCTCGATCTTTTTTTGCTGCGTTTCCCCACCGAAGTCTAGATGTTCGTGCCGATGCTCGCGATCGTCCTCTATAGCACCCGCGCGCTTAGCCGGTAATGCGTAGCCCAAACTGCGAGAGGGCATATTCGATACCCGCCTTCATATTCGATCTGGTCCTGATCGAGGACAGGTCGGCACCAAGCTGGACGATCGCCTGGGCAATCTCCGCGCTAATACCCACCAGCACAACCTGCGCGCCGAGCAGTTGCGCCGCGCGTGACGCCTGCAAGAGGTAATGCGCCACCGTAGTGTCCACAATCGGCACGCCCGTGATGTCGACGATCACCACCTCGGCCTGGTGCTCGCTAATGCCATTGAGCAGCGTTTCAATGATCTGCCCAACGCGGTACGAATCGATCACGCCGACGAGCGGTAGGGCCAGAATGCCATCGTGCAGCGGAACAATCGGCGTGGACATCTCACGAATCTGATCGGCCTGCGCACGAATCACGCGCTCACGAACAGCGATAAATATCTGCGAAAGATAGATCACTCCGGCATACACAATCGCATGAAGCCGACCCAACCACCACATCTGGAGCGGCTGATCGCTCGCAAACCGCTTGGCGACAAAGGCATGCAAAAGCTCTTCGCTGAGGTAAACGGCCCGCAGCAAGTCCTCAACTCGCGACCCCTGTTCGGCGCGCACTTCGGCGACGCGCTGCCAGTACGCCGCAAATGCAACTTCCTGATCCTCGGACAGATCGCGCAAAAAGGCTTGCAGCGCCGCAGTAGCCATATTCAGCAGTTGTTCTTGCGAAAAGCCCATGTAGCTTTCAAGCCGAGCAGCTAGCAGTGCATCGACGATCTGCTGAGCAAAGTGAGGCACGTGTTCTGACAGTGCCTGGACAATAGCCTCCCGACTCATAGGCTATCCTGCATCTTCCGCTTCATGATGCTCTCCCCTTGCGATTAGTGCTACGATCCAGCATAAGCTGAGAGCACCCCTTCGTCCAGTCACATCATGGAAACCTGAAGTGGTCATGCTCAGGAAGTACCTATAGAAGCTAACGTGTCAGGCTGCATACGAGGTAGAGGGTCGCGATCCTGCCGAAATGAGGCTACGCGCACGAGAGTAGCCCTCCGATTAGGGCTGCGCTCTTCATGGTTAAGGCCGAGATCAGCACATACATTTCAGGGCACAAGCTCAGCGAAGCGGGCATGCGCTGCCGCTCCTGCCGCGCGCTCATCGTCGCTCCAATCGTCGTCCAGCAGGCGCATGCCGGTCTGCCGCTCAAGCGCCGTCTCGAAGCTCCGGCTTACCTCGGCAGCCTCCACCGCACGCCCGCACTGCTCCTCCAACCCCACAACCCGCCGCCCCAGCCAATCAGTCAGGATAGCGCGCTCGGATGGTGTCACCGCCATCAGCTCGGCTGTACGCTCCGGCCTCCAGCGCAGATGAATCGCTGCCTGGAAGAGCACGCCACCGCGTCCACGTAGCTGCGCCAGCCCGACCACTTTGCGCTGCGCGGACACAACCTCATACGGCGACAGCCCCGCGAAGCAGACGCGCTTGACCAGCGGTTCGAGCGTCTGAGCATCGGCGCGAGCCTCCGCAACCGGCACCAGCTGCGCATCCACGCCCAGCTCAGCGAGCGTCGCGGCCCAGGCGGTGCCAAGCCACTGGTAGGACGCCGTAATATCGCTCAGTGCGAGCGGATGCCCGCGTGGAAACGCCAGGTCGAGCATCAGCAGCGCCTCATCACACAGCACAGCCCCGCCGCCACTCGCCCGCCGATGGACAGGAACGCCGCGCGCAGCACAGGCTGCCAGGTTGACCTCGTGCGGCTGTTGGGACACGCCCAGCACCAGCGCGGGCGGCGCAATGCGATACCAGCGGATCGCGGGCAATCCCGTCTCCGCCGCTCCCGCGACCAGCGCCGCGCTGTGCTCAAGCTCTCGATCCGCCGCTGCCTCGCTCCAGGGCAGCCGACGGGCGGTGTTGTTATGATCCGAATATATCATGGTAGCTCATCGCGGCATCGCACTCACGCTGATTGCGGATCGTCCTGGCTGGTGCAGAGTCACGGAACCCTCTTGGAAACGTGCTCCTGCGACTCTGCCTGAGCACAGGCATCTCTGGAAGACTCCCACAACCTCCGGCTGACGAGGCGCTAGGGAACTTGCACGCCGCGCGCCCTCAGCACCTCAGCGCCCAGCCGACCCAGCAGCACCTTATACGGATCGGGGTTGGTGGGATGATACTCGAAGCGCGCGCGCTCGAACCACTGCGTCAGCACCTCGCTGCCGTCGGGATTTTTCTCGACCCTGGGCATCGTCAGCGGCAGCCCAAAGAGCGCCAGACTCTCGTTGAACGACGTGCCGCGCCGTCCGTCGAACTCAAGACCATGCGCGCGCCAGTATTGCAGAAACGGCCCGCACACGCTCCGCTGCTGCCCGCCCACGCTGAACGTCTGGCAGGCGCTATTGGGAAACGGATTATTGGGCGCGTCCTCGTTGCGCCAGTCGCGGCCCTGCGACCTGAGCAGCTCATCGCCGAGCCGACCCAGCAGCACGCGATACGGCTCGCGATTCTCAGGGTGGAACTCGAAGCGCTCACGCTCGAAGTACTGCGTGGTAAAGTCCTGGCCCAGATCGACGTTGCGCTCGACAAACTCCTCGCTGAGCGGATAGCCAAAGACTGCAAGGCCGCCGTTACGCTCCCAGAAGCGCTTAAACTCGTAGCTCAGCGCGTGGCCTGTCTCTGGAAAATAGCGCCGCTGCGCCGAGTCGGGAAACGGCGCGATCCGATCGAAGGGTGATGGTCCCTGGCTGGGACACGCCGCCAGGCCCGTCGAGACGCCGAACCAGTTGTCGACCGCCGATGGGTTGCCGGTGAAGACGCCGCGCGTCGTGCCTGCGTAGATTGCTGTTCCCACGCGCGGAGCCGACGTGGTGATCAGATCGAGCACCTGCGCGCCTTCAAGGCCCTGCTCGTAGCGCCGGAAGGCGTTCGCGCCGCCTCCGATCGGCCCGACGAAGACGCCCTTCGGCCCTGCGATAACCATCGTGTCGGGATACGTCGTCAGGGCACTGATCCCGCCGGTCTGCACGTCGGCGGGGATGCCGACCTCTTCCAGCGTGCTGCCTGTCGCCGCCAGACGGTAGAGCCGATTGGTCGGATCGTTGGGCTTCGATGCATGGATATAGAAGCTGAAGGTTCTCGAATCGAAAAAGATGCTGCCAAGCCGCAGGCGTATGCTTGGGTCGGCGCTCGTCGGCAGCTCGCCCCAGGTCGCGCCGCCATCCAGGGAGCGCATTAGCACGGAGCCGCCCACGCGACCGCTCAGCCCGAAATCGAAGAGCACCACATCCTGGCCGGTCGTGATGTCGCGCGCGACCGCAAGATCGAAGGGCGCGGCATCGGCGGTGGTGCTGGTGAGAATCCGCCAGGTACGACCTGCATCGTCGGAGCGGAAGACGGCATAGCTGCTGCTGCCAGCCAGCATATAGACTCGCTCACCCGTTGGATCGACGGCCAGCGCCCGCGCGCTGCCAACATCGATATTCGCCGCCTGCCAGGCCTCGCCCGGCGCGCGACGAAAGACCTTCCCGCCGCCGATCGCCACCAGCGCATCGTTCTTAAGCTGCACCAGATCGACGATCTGATCGTCCAGCCCGCCGATTTTCACCCAGCGCCCGTCTCCAACGGCCTGCTCGTACGCGCCGCAGATCGTCCCAGCATAGACCCGCCCCGGAGTCGTCCCGGCGAGCTTGACCACGGTCGGCGGCGCGGCGGTCTGCGCATGCGCCCGGATCGGCAGCAGAGCCAGCAGCAGGCCGCAGAGCGCAAGATACCATCGATACATCAACACATGCTCCTTCTAAGCACTACGTCTGGCAGTATACGGATCGCGGCGGCACAGGCAATGGGGCGCTCGGATGAGCGCCTGCTCCAACTTTGGTCCAATCAGAGGGGATAAGCTGAGCGCTGAGCAGCGGGGACGATGTTACAGCTCACTCCGGCATCAGCTTCTTTTGCGTGGCCTGCACCTTTTGCGACTCGGATCGCTCAGGCGTGGCGGGTGTGGAGCGATCCGACTCAGTCAGCGCGTAGTCGTGCAGCGCCCAGAGGCTAAACAGCCCGGCGATACTCGCGCCGAGCGTATCCATGATCAGGTCGTCGATAATATCATCGATGCTCTCGACCACCTCCGAGGCGACGAAGAAATCGCTCAGCCACTCGGCGATCTCCCAGAGCGCGCCGATCGCGATGCCAAAGCAGGCGATCGTCAGAACAAAAAGCAGGCGCTGCGCGTGGAAGCTGCTCAGCATGCGATGATAGGCCAGATAGCCAAACGCCAGCGTCACGGCGAAGGTCGTAAAGCCGTGGGCGATCTCGTCGTAGGGGCCGAGCGTGTTGTACCACTTGAAGGCCCAGCCGCCCGCGTTGAGCAGCGCGGCGATCACAAACAGCAGATCGAACAGCGTCGGCAGGTAGGCTTCCAGCTTGATAAACAGCACCGCCGCAGCCGTAAAGCCGACAAGCGGCAGCGCCATCATCCACTGGCCCTGCGCCCCAGTAAACACAATCGCCGCTACCAGCAGGGCTACTCCCAGCCACGCGGCCATACGATAGCCTCGCCAATTGCTATTCCGCATAGATCGACTCTACCTCCTGCTGCGCCATCAGTCCGGGGGATTGGGAGTCCCCCAACCATGTCACTGCTCTTGCAGAATCGCACACCCTGCTTCCCAAACACGCACGTTGATTCTGCACTGCTGCGCTCTGTATAGCAACGCGCGTGCCGCACCCCTGGCCTCGCGATTGGCAGCCAGCGACAGATCCGCCTCCGAGGCCATGAATCGAAGCGCGGCTGGCACGCTTGCGCATACCCAGCCGCGCATTCTAGCCCTGGCTCGTCGTCAGCTCGCGGCGTGCTCGCCCACGGCCCGCTCCTGAGCCGCTGGCTCGACAGTCGGTTGAATGGGCGGCGGTGGAGGCTGCGATAGATCGATGCTGGTCGGCTCGATCGGCGCGGCGAGCGGCGACGCCTCCTGCGCCTGGGTAGAATCCTGCTCAGCAGCGGGGCGCGCGCGGCGGAAGAAGAGGTAGATGCCGCCCGCGATCAGCAGCAGCGGCCCGACGATGCCGCGCAGCAGGCTGTTGGTCCTGCCGCTGATGTCGATCACCAGCTCGAAGAATGTGATGCCGACCAGGAACATGATCAGGCCGACGCGCACCAGGCCCTTGCCGCCCTCGATGCTTTTGGGCAGATCTCTGATCGAGCCGTCGATCAGCATCCCGACGCCAACTGCGGTGGGGATCAGCGTCCAGGCATAGGCCCACGACTCGAAGTGGTTGGTGATCGTCTGGTAGAGCAGGATCAGCCCTACGGTGGTGATGATGCTGCCTGGAATCGCCAGCGGCCCGGCGCTGCGCCCGCCCAGGAACATCGCGACAAAGCAGAGCAGGCCGGGAAGAATCACGAAGAAGGGCCAGGCCACACCCCAGATATTCAAGTCGAAGAGCTGAGCGACGAGGAAGAGGCCGCCAAGCACCACCAGGATCGCCCCGACGATGCCGAGCGCGTCATTCCTTCTGGTACTATCAATCATGGTACGCCTCCTAAAGAACCAGAGCAAGAGCCACGGGAGAACCTTGACAGCGCATACAACATGTCATGCCGACGGATCAGCGAGACTGATCCGTCGGCTGATGGAACTTTCGTGCGCCTACACTGCGCGTATCCGGCAGACGCTTATACCACCGGCTCGCGCTCGACCTCAATCGTGCAATCGGCAACCAGGGCGGCGATCGCGCCTACTGCCGCCAGCATCGGAGCAAGGACCGCGCCCACCACGCCAACGGTCAGCGGAAACTCGACGATGGTATCCTCGCCTTGCTTAATGACCACGCGGCGGACGTTGCCCTCATGGATCAGGGCCTTGATGCGATCGATCAGCTCGCTCCCCTTGACCTGGATGGATTCCATTTCGACCGGCGCTTGCATAGTCTATCCTCCTTCGGGAGGAGATCAGGTTCCGGGTGCAACGCAATGCTACGTAGCCGACGATCTCTCATCCTCGCCTCATGATACGCCCTTGAAGCGCCGCGTAGCGGAAAGAACGCGCGGCGCTGCGTGAAGAAGTATTCACCGGGGAGCGTGGGGAGAACACAGCACCAGGCACCAAGCGCGGGAAACTTTGAACTGAAAGATCCTGCACCATGCTAGTTAAAATATGGTAAAATTAAGATCCAGATCTAGCCCGGCGTTTCGTGTGATGCCCCATCTCCAGAAGATCGCGAGCCGTGTCCAGCGCTACTCTAGCACCAGCGCACTTCTAACCTCTATCGGAAGACCGCGCCGGAAAGGAAGCGACGATGAATCCGATCAAGGCCATGCTCCAGGCGGTTATCTGCGGCCTGCTCCTGATTACGATCCTCACGCCCTGGAGTACCCAGGCGGTAGGAACCGACACCTGGCACAACGTCTACGAGCCGAACACCAGCAACAACAATTTTAAGTTCAACAACACCTGGCCGTACGTCAACACCAGGCTGTGGGAGAACGGCAATCAGCACATCGATCTGAACATCAGCAAGGTGTCGATTCGGACGCTGACCGGCAGCTTCAGCGGCAAGATCTACGCGCATGTCATGCCCTGGTTCGACGGCAACAATCCCTCGAAGCATCTGCTGCCGGGGTATCACTCAGCCGATCCCGCCGTCGTCGACCGTCAGATCAGCGACATGATCAGCCGGGGGCTGGACGGCGTGATCATCAACTGGTACGGCCAGGGCACCTATGCAGACCAGACCACGCTGGTCTGGCGCGACCGTATTCTGGCGCGGGGTCTGGGCAATCGCTTCGTGCTGTCGATTATGATCGATAAAGGTGCGCTCTCCGGCTGTAGCACCGATTGCACCAGCCGCCTCAACCGGCATATTCGCGACTATATCATTCCGACCTATGAGAATAGGATGGGCAGCGCCTATATGCGCGACGGCGCGGGCCGCCCGATCATCTACTTCTTCGACGTGCAGCAGAACTATCCGTCAATCGACTGGGCCAGCGTGCGCTACTGGGCCTCTTCGCGCAGCGGCGTCAGCGACCACATCTTCATGTACGAGGGGTCGGCGGGCCTCGACCCGACGCGCGTGCCAGCCGAGCAGGCGGATGGCGCCTTTGCCTGGATCGATGTCAACACGACCTCCTACAGCTATCTCCGCTGGTGGTACGGCCTGAGCCGCAACGGACGCATCTCGATCGGCTCGGCCTACAAGGGGTTCGACGACGCGCCCGTGCTGTGGGGTCCTGGCGGTATCCGGCGCTTCGTGGACCAGCGCTGCGGCCAGACCTGGCTGGACTCGTTCAAGGCGCTGCGTGAGGCTCCGACCGCAGCGACCGCCTTGCAGCTCAACACCTGGAACGACTACGAGGAGGGCACCGCGCTTGAGATCGGCATCGACAACTGCTTGAGCGCGATCAACATCAGCCGCAGCGGCAGCACCGTAAGCTGGACGCTCTCCTGGAACGGCGGCAGCAGCAGCACGATCCACCATGTTACTGTGTGGGCCAGAGCCGCCAATACCAGCACCATGTACAACTGCTCAGGCGACCTGCCGACCTCCGTCGCCTCATACAATCTCGCCAACTGCGCGCTCCCGGCGGGAACCTACCAGATCTATGTCCAGGCGGTCGGACAGCCGTTTATCAAGAATAAGCTCTCCCCGGTGCCGTCGCCGGTGAGCTATACCCGCTAGCTGCATGATGAGCCAGCGCGCCGCGCCTGCGGATCACGGTAGCGACAAGTTGGCAGGCTTTATGCTATGCTTGTTAGTGCGCTTCGACAATTACCCGACTCGAACGACGATAGTTCTAACAGGGAGTGTCAAGATGAGCAACTCGATGAAGAACCCGATCCGGGTCGCGGCTGTGGCGCTGCTGGCGTTGAGCGCAATGCTGCCCGCGCTGACGCAGGCCGGGCCGCAGGACAACCGCCTCAGCGTGCAGCAGCAGCGAGTGCTGCGACAGTACGCCGTCGATACCTGGCAATCGTTCGTGGCGATGGTCGATGAGCAGACCGGCCTGCCCGCCGACAACATCAACGCCGTGACACACCAGGTATCCGCCTACACCTCGCCGACCAACATCGGCGCCTATATCTGGAGCACGCTGGTGGCGCGCGATCTCCAGATCATCACCCCCCAGGAGGCGCGCGAGCGCATCGCGCAGACGCTCGAAGCGCTGGCGGAGCTGGAGCGACACGAGCCGAGCGGCATGTTCTACAACTGGTACAATCCCGCGACCGGCGAGAAGCTGACCACGTGGCCGGTTGATCAGAGCAGGGTCTATCCATTCCTCTCCAGCGTCGATAACGGCTGGCTGGCGATGGCGCTGATGATGGTGACGAACAGCGTGCCGCAGCTCCGCGATCAGGCCCAGGCGATCGTCGGGGAGATGAACTTTAGCTGCTACTACGATCCCGCCGCCGGTCTGATGCGCGGCGGCTTCTGGGATACCAGCCCGCCGCCAGGCAACTGGCCGCTCGGCTTCTACTGCGGCGGCGGCCCCGATGTCTTCTACACCGGCCACCACTACGGCGCGCTCAACACCGAGCCGCGCATCGCGAGCTACATCGGCATCGCCAAGGACGGCGTTCCGGCGACGCACTACTTCAAGATGTGGCGCACCTTCCCGCCGACCTGCGATTGGAGCTGGCAGGAGATGCAGCCGCAGGGCGTCTGGCGCAACTATCTTGGCGTCGATGTCTTCGAGGGACACTACACCTACCGGGGCATGGACATCGTGCCAAGCTGGGGCGGCAGCATGTTCGAGGCACTGATGGTGCCGCTGTTCGTGCCCGAAGAGGAGTGGGGCGCGCGTAGCTGGGGCATCAACCATCCGCTCTACGTCCAGGCGCAGATCGAGCATGGCATGCAGGAGGCGGGCTACGGCTACTGGGGCTTCTCGCCGTCGAATAATCCGGCGGGCGGCTACCGCGAGTACGGCGTCGATCCGATTGGCCTCGACCCGGCGGGCTACACCTCCGACCAGGAGCGCACCACGGTCGACTATGGCTGGTCCGATCCGGGCTGCCCACGACCGGCCAGCATCCCCACGGACTATGGGCAGGGCGTGGTCACGCCGCACGCCTCGTTCCTGGCGCTTGAGTTCGCGCCCGACGCCGCGCTGGAGAACCTGAGCAACCTGCGCACAGACTTCGGCGCCTACGGCTGGGGCGGCTTCTACGACGCGATCAACGTCACAACTGGCGAGATGTCGCGCTACTACCTGGCGCTCGATCAAGGCATGATCATGGCGGCGCTCGGCAACGCGCTGCGCAACGATCGGCTTCAGCACTACTTCGTCCACGGCGAGGTCGAGCAGGCGATCCGGCCAATCCTGGCGATCGAGGAGTTTACCGCCGGTCGCTAGCGCCCCGATCGAAGAACAACGGAACAAGGAAACAACGGCTTAACGTCCGTGTTCCCCTGTTCCGTTGTTCTCTTGTTTCCACATCCCCCGACCCTGCCACAGCGGATTGTACCCCCGGTCTAAATAAAATTTTAATATCCTCCCCTAATTTTTCAGCCCGTTTTCAGACCCATCTGCTACCCTCTAACGAAGAACATTTTGAACACAACGGAGGAACCGCTGTGGGAAACACCACTCGCCGTCAGTTTCTACGGAACGTTGCGCTAGGTGCTGGCGCGCTCGCTGGCGGACTGACCCTTGAGCCACTGCGCGTATTGGCGAGCAGAGCAGGGCTTTCCTCGCTCGATCTGGCGCCGGGTGTCGCGGAGTTCATCGCCGACACCTATCTGTTCCATGCCGCCGACTTCCCCGACCCGAACGAAACCGTCGATGCGCTCCGGCTCTACCTCGACGGCAACAACCTGCTCTGGCGGGCGGATGATCTCAACGGCGCGATTGCAATCTTCAAACAGGCGATCAAAGCCTATCCCAACCAGCGTCACTCGCACGCTGGCCTCGGCTGTGCCCTCTGGCACCGCTACGAGCACAGCGGCGCTCAGGCCGATCTGCGCAGTGCCGCCCTTCATCTGGCGCGGGCTGCCGATATGGCGATGGATCACGGCAAAGTGCGCTATACCGATCTGCTGACCGAGGTGCTGCCGAAAGCCGGAGAGCAGGGCCTCTTCGAGCGGCTCTTCGAGCGAGCCTTCGACCTCTCCAGCCGTCCCACCGTCGGCAATCGTCCGTTCCTCGTCTCCCTGGACTATGCCAGGGGGCTGCGCGCCTTTGGCGACGCGCGCGCCGAGGGCTTCTTCCAGCAGGCGATGAGCCAGCGCCCCGACGGACATATCGACCCGCTGACCGGCTACGCGGAGTGGCTGATCGACCAGGGCCGCTATGAGGAGACGGTCGCGCTGATCGACGCCGACGAGCACAAGGAGTATCCGCACTTCCTACGCGGCTTCGCGCTGGAGCGCATGGGCCAGCACGGTGCGGCGCGCGCCGAGTACGAGCACTTCCACAGCTTCAGCGCGATGTTCCCCGCTGCGGCCAGGTATCGCATAGCGGGCAGCCGCGCGCAAGAGGGCGTGCATTTCGAGGATGAGGTCGGCGCGCTGACGCACTGCACGGGTCATAGCCGCCTGGCGATTATGATCTACTGCGAGGCGCGCGGCGAGAACGAGGGCGGGCAGCGGCTGTGTGGCTGGACCGCTCGGCGGCGCGTCTCGCGGGGCACCGTCTCAGGGTGCATCTCGGTGGACAACTCAGGAAGCGGCGTGTGCGAAAAATATAACAGCGTGCTCACGCAGCCGTACCAGTTCTATCTGGGCTGCGGAACCAGCAGCGATCAGACGCGGCACGTCTCGACCGACATCTGGTATGGTCGTGCTCCCGACTATATGGCTGGCAACCGGTGCCCCGGCGGATGCGCACCATCCAGCGGCAACAACTGCTCGGGCACGTTGAGGCACTGCAACTGTGACGATACGATCGGGGCCTTCTCGGAATCGCCGATGTTCTTCGACCTGGGCTGTAGCGGTGGTGGCTGCAAGCATAACCATGGAACGCTCTGCGGCAACGATAGCGTCGGCAACGACCACTGCTTCTACGCGGTACACGCCTGAATCCAGTAATGTCGCGTGAGAGATGCCGTTCGGGAAGCGACCGCTCCCGGTTGTACCCGAACGGCGCGTATTGATTTGAGGATCGCATATGGAAATACGATTGGTTCAGCGCCGTTGAGGGGACGATAGTCCGGCTCGTGCAGCCGGTCAGATCGACTATGCCTGTCGGCTGAACGACGGCCTGAAGGTGGTCAAGCGCTCGGCCTACTACCGACGCATCCACTCGGAGCTGCAAGCGCCCGTGCCGTCGGACGTATGGAACGAAGCATCCTGGGGCTTCTACGTTTTCGACCTGCGCCACACGGATCAGGAGCAGGCCGAGGCGAATACACGGGTGGTGATCTTCGCCGTGGAGCTGGAGCAGCAGACGCTGGAGGCGGTCAAGGTCGTGTCAAGCGGCCCCAGCCCGGACGAGGCGGAGATCGAGGATCTGATGGAGCGGGGCGAGCGCCTTCTGGTGCCGCTGCCGGTCGATTGGGCGTAGCGTTTCTCCGCCGCCAGGCTACTCCTTGCCAAAGACCATATCGAGCACATGGCCGGTCATCGCACCGTAGAGGGCGCGGAGGTCGGGATCGATGCCAGCCGGAGCTGTGCCCATCTGCCGCAGCAGGCCCGCCTCGACCTCTGGCTGGCCGATCGGCACGACGAGCGCCGTGAGATCGGTGCCCGCGTGGTAGAAATCGTCGAGCTGATCGGCGAGCGGCACGGCGGGCTCGGACGGAGCGCCGATCGGCTCGGCGGTGTCGCCGAGGGCGGCTGCCCGGCGGCTGCGCAGGGCAGCGATCAGTTGCTCGCGGCTGCGGCCTCGTAGATGGAAGATCAGAAACGGATCTTCGTCGAAGCGCTCGCCGAGCAGGTAGTACACGGCGGCGATATGCTTGCACGGATTGGCAAAATCCGGGCACGAGCACTGCGTTGCGAGGTCGCGCCCGCTCCTGGGAAAGAGCGCCAGGCCCGCCGCCGTAAACGCTTCTTCGATCTCCTGCGGCATCTCGCCGCTCAGCAGCCTGGCGGCAAAAACGGCCTGCTGTGCCATCGCGTCGATCGCGCGATCCCAATCGGCATCTTTGAGCGGCGGGATCTCGATCTTGACGGTGTAGGGCCGTGGATCTGAGCCCTGCACCCTGGCCTTCACCAGCCCGATGCCCATGTCGATGCTGACGACCTGACCTTTGCGCGCGTACGTTCGCCCGCGCTGCAAGCGTGTGCCCCAGCCGAACGACTCCAGCACGCCGATCCAGCGCTTGGCCCACCACGACGAGCCGAACGCGCCGCTCTTGCTCCTGGCCTTGATGCCATCCTTGACCTCGATCGGACGCGATGGCGGGTAGTACCAGAAATCATCGCCGTAAGCACCTTCGTAACGGTCGTCATCATCGTCATACTCGTCATCATCGTCATACTCGTCGTCATACTCGTCGTCATACTCGTCGTCATCGTCGTCATCCAGGCGATAGATTGTGATTCGTACGGGCATTCAGGCCTCCACCACATCCGCTCGTCGCAGCGCAACCAGATCGCGAAGCTGGTCGGTATTCAGCTCGGTCAGCCAGCTCTCGCCGCCGCCCAGGACACTCTCGGCCAGCGCGCGCTTGCTCTCGATCAGCTCGTCGATATGCTCTTCCAGCGTGCCGCCGCAGATAAACTTGTGTACCTGCACGTTGCGCCTCTGGCCGATGCGAAAGGCGCGATCGGTAGCCTGGTTCTCAACCGCCGGATTCCACCAGCGATCGAAGTGGAAGACATGATTGGCCGCTGTTAGATTCAGGCCGGTGCCGCCCGCCTTGAGCGACAGGATGAAGACGCGCGGGCCTTTGGGTGCCTGAAACCGCCGCACCATCCCGTCGCGCTCTTTGATATGCGTGCCGCCGTGCAGAAACAGCACATCGTCGAAGAATGCCGCGCTCAGGTGGCTTTGCAGCATCGCGCCCATCTCGGCGAACTGCGTGAAGATCAGCGCTCGGTCGCCCTCGGCATAGACCTCCTCCAGCATCTCGACCAGCCGCGCCAGTTTGCCGGAGCGCCCCGGCAGCGGGCTGCCGTCCTTCAAGAACTGCGCGGGATGATTGCAGACCTGCTTGAGCTGCATCAGCATCGCCAGCACCTGGCCGCGCCGCTGGATCGCGTTCTCGTCCTGCTCGGCCTGGTTGATCTGCTCAAGCGCATCCTGCACCACTGCCTCGTAGAGCGTGGCCTGCTCAGGCGTGAGCGTGCAGTAGACGTTCATCTCCAGCTTCTCCGGCAGATCAGAGATGATCGCCGGGTCGGTCTTCAAGCGCCGCAGGACGAACGGAGTCGTCAGCTTCCTGAGCCGCTCGGTCGCCTGTGGGTCGGCGGTGCGCTCGATCGGGCGGGCAAACTCGCGCCGGAAAGCCGCCTCGCTGCCGAGGTAGCCGGGATTGAGGAAGGTCATGATGCTCCACAGCTCGGTCAGCCGATTCTCGACGGGCGTGCCCGTCAGCGCCACGCGATGCCGCGCCGTGAGCGCACGCGCCGCCTGCGCCTGCTTGGCCGAGGCATTCTTGATGTTCTGCGCCTCGTCCAGCACGACGCTATCCCACCCGACGCTCGTCAGCGTCTCGCGGTCGCGCGCCAGCAGCGGAAAGCTGGTCAGCACCACGTCATGCTCGGCGGCAGCGCGCTCGAACGCCTCGCCCTGCCGCCGGTCCGCGCCCTGATGGATCATCACCCGCAGCGCCGGAGCGAAGCGCTGAAGCTCGCGCAGCCAGTTGCCGATCACCGATGTCGGGCAGACGATCAGCGCGGGCGCGGTCACGTTGAGGCGCTCGCGCTCGTGGAGCAGCAGCGCGAGCGTCTGGGCGGTCTTGCCAAGGCCCATGTCGTCGGCCAGACACGCGCCGAGGCCGAACTGCCGCAGAAAGGCCATCCACGAAAAGCCGCGCGACTGATACGGACGCAGCGTGCCGTGAAATTGGCGCGGCTCCGGCTGCGGCTCAAGACGCTGAAGATCGGAGAGCGTCGCCAGCAGGTCGTGCAGCCAGCCCTCAGCCTCCAGACCGGCAAACTCAACGCCCTGGGGCGTCACCGCGCCATCGGCGCCGAGGCCCATACGCAGCGCCTCGCCCAGCGTCAGCGTGCCGCCGCCCTGCTCAAAGAGCCGAAGCACGCGGTCGATATGCTCAGGGTCGAGCGCGATCCACTGGCCGCGCACCTGCACCAGCGGCAGCTTTAGCTCGACCAGCCGCTCGAACTCGCTGCGGTCCAATGGCTCGCCGCCGATCGACAGCTCCCAGTCGAAGCTGACCAGCCGCTCGAAGCTGAGCACGCCCTTCTCGTTGGGCTTCGGCGCTGTCGACTTCGCGCGTGCTCTGGCCTGGATACGCGCGCCACGGCCCTGCCACCAGGCCGGGATCAGCACGCCGAAGCCGCTCTGCTCAAGCAGCGGCACGGCCTCCTTGAGAAAGGAGAACGCCTTGGTCGCGGAGAGCACCGCGCGCTCCGGCGCGGCCTGACGCAGACTCGCCTCGATCGGAGGAAAGACGCGCGCGGCGTAGCCGAGTCCCGTCAGCAGGCGCTCCTGGGGCTGCTCGAAGCGCCGCTCAAGGTAGGTGTAGGTCTGGCCCTGTTCGCGCCAGATGCTCGCTGCGGGCACCAGCAGGCTGGGATCGTCGGTGGCCTGGAGCAGGTAGGTCAGCAGCCACGGATCGGCCTCGTCGTCGGGCGGCTCAAGCCGAAAGGTGATGCGAAACTGCTCATCGCCCGCGACGTTGCCCTGACCGGCCCACGCCTGCCAGCTTTTGAACAGATCATCCGCCGCAGGGCCGCTCAGCTTGAGGATCGGATCGGCGCCGAGCAGCGCACGCAGCCATGTACCGCCGGGCGTGGTCGTCGGCAGCGTGGTCTTGAGCGCAATCGCGCGGATCGTGGCATCGACCGCCGCCGCGAGAAAGTCGTCGAGCAGCGCGCGGGGCGCGGGAGCGCTGGCTGGATCGTCGACCGCCGCGCGGCAGATCGGCGGAAGGCTGCGCGACAGCAGCGCCACGGTCTGCGCCGTCTCAGGATCGAGACGCGGCTGCCAGCGCGCCCGCAGGTGAAAGCCGTCGCGCTGCAACACAGGCACCACCTGCTGCCGGGCAATCAGGCGCATCGCCACGAGCGCCGCAACGCGCCACGCTTGCAGATCCGCGCCGGTCGCCTGCGCCGACGAGAGTGCCAGCAGCAGGTCGAGCGCGGCGTCGACCGGCAGCAGCAGACCTGTCACCTGCCAGGGAGCTAGCTCGACGTGCTCAGCCTCCGGCAGCGACGCGCCCATCTCCAGCAGCTCCGGCGACGGCAGCGGCGAGCCGTTGGCCGAGGGCAGCCAGATCGTCTGCGGGTGCTCGGCTGCATCGGCCTGCTTGAGCGCAAGCTGATCAAGGCGCTCGCTGATCGTCTCCGGCGCGCTCTGGTATGGGTGGCGCGGGATCCTGGGCTGGCGTCCTTTGCGGCGCGGCACCTCGACCGACTCGCCCCACATGAAGAGGCGCTGCGCGGCTGGCAGCCAGGTTGCGTGGAGCACGCTGTCGCTCATGGGGTTAGCATATACCTCACCAGTCCGGCGCTTTGCGCTGTAGCTCAAGCGCCATGAACTGATCACGAACATCGCGCAATGAACCAGCCCAATCTTGCCGCAGCTTATGAGCAGGCTTGCGACAGAATACACATACCACAGGTGAAGAAGGCACGTCAAATCTGGCATGTGCAAAAACAATGATCATCAATGCCATGCGCCCTTAACGGCGACAGCCAGGCGACAATCGTCGTCCTGGCTGCCCAACTAAAATACAAGTGCAATCCCGGCAGACAAACGGATTTCGATCTACTCCACGATCTCAAGCTCGAAGGCAAAGACCGAGCCCTCGCCGAGCGCCGAGGAGACGCTGAGATCCGCGCCATGCGCCTGCACGATCCGCCGCGAGAGATACAGGCCCAGGCCGACGCCGGCCACGCTCCCGCCGGACTGATCGCGGCCTCGACCGAACTTCTCAAAGATGCGCCGCAGATCGTCGGGGTGGATGCCCGGCCCGTGATCGACCACCTCGATCCGCAGCCGCTTGCCCACCGAGAAGGCGCGCAGCTCAATCGGCGTGCCAGGGGGCGAGTACTTGGCGGCGTTGCTCAGCAGGTTCCGTAGCACCTGCCCGACGCGCCCAGGATCGACCAGCACCGTCGCCTTAGTCGCGACATCGAGCGTCACCGGATGCGCCCCCGGCAGCGTCTCGGCGAACGTCGCCGCCGAGGCGAGCAGCGCGCTGACGGGCATAGGCCGCGCCTGGATCGCGAAATCGTCGCGCTCGATCGCCGCCGAGGCGCGCACATCGGCCACCAGCGACGACAGCATCTTGGCTTCGCTCTGGATCGCGGCAAAGACCTGCGGATACTGGTCGGGGCGCACGTTCCCGCCGACCAGCAGATCGGCGAAGATGCGGATCGCGGCGAGCGGCGAGTCCAGCTCGTGCGCGACCATCGCGGTAAAATCGGCTTTGAGCGCCGCCAGCTCGCGCAGCCGCTTCGAGTGCTCCTGCTCTGCCGCCAGCAGCACCGCCCGCTCAAGCTCAGCCTGCTTGCGCTCGGTGATGTCGGTGTTGATCTCCAGCACGCGGATCGGCTCGCCCTGCTCGTTGCGCTGCACCACCCAGCGGCTCTCCACGGTGATCTGCGTCCCATCGCGCCGGGTATGCCTCAGCTCGCCCTCCCAGCGCTCCGTTTGCATCAGCGTGGCGTTGATCTCCTCAAGCGGCTGTGGCGGCACAGCTTCCAGCAGCGTGTGCGACACGTGGCCGAGCGCCTCAACAGCGGTCCAGCCGTACATCGTCTCCGCGCCCTGGTTCCAGAAGATGATCTGGCTGGTCGCAATATCGCGCACCAGGATCGCGTCGCGGGCCAGATCCAAAAGCTGCGCCTGCCAGTGCAAAGTCTCCGTCTGGCGCTGGATCATCGTCTCGGTCAGCCTGCGCCTGCTGATGTCGCGCATAATCCCGGCGAAGAGCAGCCCCTCCGGCTCCTGCACGACAGTCACGGTCAGCTCCAGGGGAAACTCCGCGCCATCCTTGCGCCGCCCGATCATCTCCGTCGTGCGGTGCAGCCGCCGCAGCTTGCCGGATTCAAGGTAGCGCTGCAAGCCAGATGCATGTCGCTCGTGGAGGCCCTCCGGCATGAGCAGCGTCAGCGGCTGCCCGATCACCTCGGCGGCGCGGTAGCCAAAAGCACGCTCGGCACCATGGTTGAAGGATTGAATGACGCCATCCGCCGCCATCGTGATGATCGCGTCCGAGGCCGTATCGACCACGGCGCGATAGCGGGCCTCACTGCGGCGCAGGGCATCTTCAGCGTGCTTGCGACGAATCACCGAGCCGAGGTGCGCCGCGACCGTCGATACCAGCGCCAGGAGATCCCGATCTTCAAACCGCTCCTCGAAGACAAAAAACTCAAGGACGGCTACAACCTCTTGGTCGGCCAGCACCGGAATCGCCATCGCCGCCCGGATGCCAACCTCCTGCGCGAACGCGCCGCGCGCGAACGTCGGGTTCAGCGTCACATCCTGGCTCCATACCGCCTGCTTCTCGGCCCATGCCTCGCCGGGAAGACCCGCGCCCGGCGTAAAGACGAAGCGCTGGCTGATCGTTCGGAAATGCTCCAGCCGGGGATCTCCGGCGTACCACGCGGCGTAGCACTCAAGCGCCGAGCCGTCAGGCCGGGGCAGCCAGGCCTGACCAAAGACCCAGCCGGTGATCTGGCATACGCCACGTAGCACCGCGCTCAGCGCAGTATTCAGATCCTCTGCCTCGTGGATCAGCAGCGTGACGGACTGTAAAAGACGCAGGGCTTCTTCTGTGCGATGGGACGCGATGCTGTCGTCGGCAAACTCCGCCATAAGAACCTTTCCGAGATCGATCGTCAAGCTGATACGACGTAGCGACGAAGCAGGAGCGCGCGTTCGGCAAGTGGAATGCTGGCAAGATCGGCCCACGCTTGATTCGCGGCGGCGGATCAAGCGCCATGCGCGAAACCTGGCGCAGCGCCATCTGTTACGAACCGTATACCCTAGAGCGATCTCGATGGTAGGTCGATGCTCACGTACAGGCGCAGAATGTGATCGCGAAGAATGGTTGAGGCTGGGATGCTGCGAGCCGCGCCGGTGATCCATGCTGTCCGGGCTGCGGATGCTCATCACTCTGGCAGCATGTCACGTTTCTACTTGTATAAACGCATGACCTGCGAAAAGGATTCGTGTGCGATCGACCAACTATACTGGATGGTACGGAGCATACGTTTCTGGCAAGCAACCTGCTGACAGCATCGCCAATTGCAGATCGTGGAGCAGAGCATGACACAGGATCACTGGTGGCAGCGCGGCATCATCTACCAGATCTACCCGCGCTCGTTCATGGACAGCGACGGCGATGGCGTTGGCGACCTGCGTGGGATCGCCAGCAGGCTAGATTATGTCCACTCACTCGGCGTCGATGCGATCTGGCTCTCGCCGATCTTTCCCTCGCCGATGGCCGACTTCGGCTACGACGTGGCGGACTACACCGGCATCCATACGCTCTTCGGCACGCTCGCCGACTTCGACGCGCTGGTAGCGGCGGCGCACGAGCGCGGGCTGAAGCTGCTGCTCGATTTCGTGCCTAACCACAGCTCGGATCAGCACCCGTGGTTCGTCGAGTCGCGCTCGTCGCGCGACAGCCCGAAGCGTGACTGGTACATCTGGCGCGATCCGGCTCCCGACGGCGGCCCGCCCAACAACTGGCACAGCGTCTTCGGCGGCCCGGCCTGGACGCTCGATCCTGCTACCGGACAGTACTACTATCACGCCTATCTCACGCAGCAGCCCGATCTCAACTGGCGCAACCCGCAGGTACGAGCCGCGCTGCTCGACGTGATGCGCTTCTGGCTGGATCGCGGCGTGGACGGCTTTCGGATCGATGCGCTGCGCCAGGTGATCAAAGACGAGCAGTTCCGCGATAACCCGCCCAATCCCAGCTACAACCCGGCAAAGCAGGGGCCGTACCACGCGCTGCTGCCGGTCTACACCACCGACCGTCCCGAAATCATGGCGGTCATCGCCGAGATGCGGCGCGTCGTGGATCAGTACGACGATCGGCTGCTGATCGGCGAGCTGTATCTGCCGATCGAGCGGCTGGTAGCCTACTACGGCGAGAACGGCCAGGGCGTTCACCTGCCCTTCAACTTTCATCTGATCCTGACGCCCTGGAGCGCGCGCCAGATTGCCGCGTTGATCGCGACCTACGAGGCCGCGCTGCCGCCCGGCGGATGGCCCAACTGGGTGCTCGGCAACCACGATCAGCATCGGATTGCCAGCCGGATCGGGGCGCGGCAGGCGCGGGTGGCCGCAATGCTGCTGCTGACACTGCGGGGCACGCCCACGCTCTACTACGGCGATGAGATCGGCATGCGCGATGTCGAGATCCCGCCCGATCGGGTCCACGATCCCTTCGAGAAGAACGTGCCCGGCCAGGGATTTGGCCGCGACCCTGAGCGCACGCCGATGCAGTGGGACGATAGCGCCAGCGCAGGATTTACCACGGGCACGCCCTGGCTGCCGATCGGCGCGGACTACACGCATGTCAACGTGACGCGCGAAGCCGATGATCCGACCTCGATGCTGACGCTCTACCGGCGGCTGATCGCGCTGCGTCGCGCCGAAGATGCGCTGGCGGTCGGCGCGTACGAGCCGCTGCCCGCGTCCGGCGATCGGCTGGCCTACGTCCGCCGCCACGGCGCGCGTCGGCTGCTGGTGGCGCTGAACCTGGGCGGGCAGCAGCACCGCATCGATCTGACGACGATCGGGCCGGGCCGCGTGCTGCTCTCAACGCATCTCGACCGTGATGACGAGGCGCTGCACGACGAGCTGCTCCTACGCGGCGACGAAGGCGTGATCGTGGAGCTGTACGAAGAATAAAGAACGGGCGTCCTCTGGGCACACAAAGGGAGCACCAAGAACCGAGGATAGCAACTTGAAACTTGAAACGTGAAACTTGAAACTCAGAGCACGCTTCTCAGCACCTCTGCCACGCTCCACGCCTGGGCCATGCAGCCCGCACCGAAGCGCGGCGGCTCGGCGTCGAAGACCTCGGCGATCGTGCCCAGGCCACCATCCCACAGATGATCCAGCAGCGCCCGAAGATACGGCTGTCGCTCAAGCTCTGGCTCAAGCTGCCGCCGCGCGTCGAGGTAATGCCCGATCAGCCACGGCCAGATCGTGCCCTGGTGGTAGGCGCTATCGCGCTGGACCCGACCGCCTGTGAAGCGCGGCTGGTAGTCGGGATGTCGCGGATCGAGCGTGCGCAGACCGTCCGGCGTCCACAGGTAGCGCGTCACCTGGGCCAGCGCCGAGCGCCGCCGCTCCTCCGACAGCAGCTCAGGCGCGACCGAGAGCGCGAAGATCTGATTTGGCCGCAGCGTGGCATCGTCGCCGCCGGGCGTGTCGATCACATCATACAGGTAGCCGCCCTCGGCGTACCAGAAGCGGCTGAAACTGGCCCGAACCTGCTCGGCCAGCGCGGCGTAGTCGGCGGCGGGCGCAGCCGCGGCGTAGCGCACCGACCAGCGAGCCAACAGGCGCAGCGCGTTGTACCAGAGCGCGTTGATCTCCACCGCCTTGCCGTGGCGCGGCGTCACGACCCAGCCGTCGATCCGCACATCCATCCAGGTAAGCTGCGCGCCTGGCTCGCCTGCCCGCAGCAGCCCATCTGAGGCATCCACCTGAATCCCGTAGCGCGTGCCGCGCAGATGCCACGTGACGATCTCGGCCAGCACCGGATACAGATCGGCCAGCAGCGCGTCGTCGCCCGTGGCCTGGTGATAGCGCTCGATCGCATGGAAATACCACAGCGTCGCGTCGACCGTGTTGTACTCCGGCTCCTCGCCCACGTCGGGAAAGCGATTCGGCAGCATGCCGCGCGAGACATAGCGCGCGAACGTGCGCAGGATGCGCGCCGCCACATCGTAGCGCCGCGTGCTCAGGCAGAGGCCCGGCAGGCTGATCATCGTGTCGCGGCCCCAGTCGCCGAACCAGGGATAGCCCGCGATCACGCTCTGCCCACGCTCGACACGTCCATCCGCCACCAGATTGCGCTCGACGATGAACTGATCCGCCGCCAGCACAAGCTGCCGCACCGGCAGCGGCGCGTCCTCGGCAGCAGCTCGCGCGATCAGCGCCGCCTGCCGTGCCTGCTCGGCCTGAAGCGTCACCACCGGATCGCGCTCGATCTGGGTCGGCGGCTCGGTCGAGGCGACCAGCGTCCACGACGCGCCCGGTAGCAGATCAAGCTCGATCTGGCCCAACACATAGCGCTGCTCGACAGAATCCAGCCCGCGCTCGGCCTCTACCCGGCGGTAGAGCGGCGCGCTCCACTCGTGGATCGGCGTCAGCGGCACGTGCGGCAGCGTCAGCAGCGACCACTCATGCGCTTCCCAGCTATCGCGGGCGATCCTCCAGCCGCCGTCGGCCTCGGCGCTGCGCCAGCTGTTGCCATCGGCCATGCGCGTGCCGTGATGATCGCGATCGTTGACCGAGATGCGGATGCGCAACCGTACCGGCGCGGCGGCATTCAGCAGCGTGTAGCGGATATAGGTCGTGTTCTGGCCGTGAACCATCCAGACGCGCTTTTCGAGCCGTCCGTCGCCGAGCGCATACGTCCAGATCGGCAGCGTCCCATCGAGCGCGAAGCCATCCAGCGCTGGAACGCCCGGACGATCGCGCCAGTCCTGGGGCGTGCGCGAGCCGTCGGCCCACTCGTCGGCGCTGAGCGGCCACGCATCCTCACCCACGACGATGCGCTCGTCGAGGTGTTGCAGCAGCAGCGTGCGTCCGACAGGTGGTGTGGTCGCCGCGATCAGGTAGCCGTGATAGGCGCGGGTATTCGCCCCGGCGACCGAGCCCATCGCGTAGCCGCCGACGGCATTCGTGACGAGCCATTCGCGGCTGATGGTCGCATCCCGGTTGCGGCATAGTCCAGATGCGAGGGTCAACATAGGGTCCATGTCGTCTTTACCTAGCGCCGAGTTTCAAGTTCAATGTTGCATGTTCCACGCTTTTAGCGCAGCACTGTACCATAGCTGTGCCAATAGCGCGAAAGCCGGAACCCACGAAACTTGGAACTCGGAGTGCAACGTGAGCGATGTCGTCGGTATTCTTCTCCAGATCTTTTTGTTGATTGGGCTGGGGCTGCTGGTGCGCTGGCGCAATATCTTGCCGCGTGATCAGGCCGTCTCGATTTTCAACCAGGCCGTGATCAACCTGACGCTGCCGGCGACGGTCTTCCTGGGCCTGATGAATATCAAGGAGTTCTCCTGGCAGTTGATCAAAATCCCGATCGTCGCCGTGCTGGTGATCATTGGATCGGGCTGCATCGCCGCGTTTATCGCCCACCGGCTGCGGCTGCGACGCGCCACGGCGGGCGCGGTGGTCATCACCAGCATGTGTGGCTCCACGGGCTTCTTCGGCACGCCGATCTTCGCCGCGCTGGCGCGGAGCAATCCACAGGACTACGGCCAGACCGTGGGCATGGCGGCGCTCTACAGCGAGATCGGCTCGCTGATCCCGCTGCTGACGATCGTGGCGATCGTCGCGGCGACCTACGGTGAGAAGCAGCAGCTCACGCCGCGCCAGGTGATGATCGGGCTATTCCGCTTCCTGCCGTTCATCGCGCTGCTGCTCGGCTTTTTGTTCTGGCCGGAGACTCACGGCGGCAACTTTCCCGCCTCGATTCGCGGCACGCTCGGCTTTCTCAGCCAGGCGACGGTCATGCTGGCGATGCTGGCGCTCGGCATGACGATCACCATCCGCGACTTCTCGCAATACCTGCGCTCGGTGCTGGCGGTCAATGTCGTCAAGCTGGTCTGCGCGCCGCTGCTGGCCGTGGTGCTCAGCGCGATCTTTAGTCTCGATCCCCAGGCGCGCTTCGTGGTCATCTTCGAGTCGGCGCTGCCCGCGATCGTGATCGCCATCGCCTACGCCAACCAGTATAAGCTGGACGTGGAGCTTGCCAGCACCGCAGTCTTCACCACGTTTGTCTTCTCGCTGCTCACGCTGCCGATCTTCGCCTACATCGCCGCCTGAGCCGCTCATCGATCCCTAGCCCATATTAAACGAACAGGTCAGGCATAATTGCCTGACCTGCCGCCCGCTCCCCTCGGTGTGTTCCGAACCAATCTCCACTCCAGCGAATTGACTGGGGGACGCCCCGGACCGAGGGCACCCGCCCCGGCCTATCGGCGCGCTAGCGCCACAGCCGCGCGACGCCGCGCGTGACGCCCGCCACCAGCCCGATCCCGCCGATCAGCGCGCCCGCCACCAGCCCGATCAGGCCGCCGGTCGTCGCCGCCGCGTACTGCCGGGTCTTGGCCGCCGCAAGCTCCTGCTCCCGCTGGCGCACCTGACGCTCCTTGTTGACGGTAGCGGCCTGCACCATCAGCGCGCTCTCCCTGGTAATGCCCCGGCCTGGCAATCCCTCAGCCACGCGGCTGCCTTGCGTGCGGGCATAGACCTGCGTAAACTCGCCGCCGAAGAATAAGATCTGGCTGGAATAATAGACATAGACCAGGAACGCCAGCACGCCGCCGATGATGCCGTAGCTCGTAAAGCTCGACGAGAACGAGAAGTAGAAGCTCAGCAAATACTGGCCGACGATCCAGAGCAGCGCGGTCAAAATGCCGCCGGTCAGCACATCGCGCCACTCGACCTCGGTATCGGGCAGGTACTTGAAGAGCAGCGAAAAGACCAGTGAGATGATGCCGAGCTGCACGACAAAGTTGACGAGCAAGAAGAGCCAGGCGGGCGTGAAGTTCAGCGCATCGGCAAAGCCCTTCAACGTGAAGGTGATCACCTGCGCGACCAGCAGCAGGAACGCAACGCCCAACACCAGCGTGAACGAGAAGAATTTGGACGTGATAAAGCCCCAGATGCCTGAGGGCTGCTTATCCTTCGGCACGTCCCAGATAATATTGAACGCCGAATCCAGCTCGCCAAAAACACCGGATGCGGCAAATAACAGCGTGAGAAAGCCGATGATACTGCCAATAATGCCGCCAGTTGACTGATTTCGTTGTGCGCCGGTCAAGCTTTCGGTGAGCTGCGTGGCGAACTGCTCATTTTGGATCGTGCTGGCGACGTAATCAATCATCTGCTGCTGATAGCGCTGTCCTGCGTCAGTCTCTGCCAGAAAGATGCTGATCAGCGATGCGACGACCAGCAGCAGCGGGATTAGCGAGCCGAGCGTGTAGTACGACAGCGACGCGCCGAGCCGCGAGCAATTATCGTCCACGAACTCGCTGAATGTATTCTTGATCAGATCGAGCCATTTTTTCATATGCGCGCTCCACTCCCCTGTGCCCCAAAAAACCAATGCGGCGACGAAATGCTCGTCACCGCATCTATAGCAACCAGTATGCCAAACAGGTTGGGGCAAGGGAACAAGGGGGAGAGGCGCAAACAAGGGAACAAGGAACTTAAGCCGTTGTTCTTTTGTTCTTTCGTTTGGTTCTCGGTTCTTTGTTCTCGGTTCTTTGTCCTATTCTCCAACCTGCCCCGCCAGCCACGCCTCGAAGTCGCGCTCAAGCGTCGCCAGATCGACGCCGAACGCCGCCTGCGCCTGCTGTGGGGCGAGCTTTTGCGCCAGGCTGCCCATCGACGACTCCATCAGGCTGCCCTCGCCCGCGCGCGGCAGGTCGTTGCTGATCGCGTCGAACGGCACATCCGCAAACGAGTCGTAGAAGCTGAAGAACGCATCTTTGCCGTAGGTTTCGACCAGATACCTCGTGAGGAAGGCGGAGTAGGCGTAATCGATCGAGGTCTGCTCGTCCAGCCCGTCGTGCTCGCCGAACGATGTCTTGCCGCTTAGATCGGCCAGGCTCATCGTCTCCGGCCCCTGCTCGCGGTACCAGTCGGCGATGATCGGCTGCGGAAAATCGTTGGACACAAACATCGCCGCGCCCTCCGACACCCAGGCAGGCGTGTAGGGCATCGTCTTGGGCGAGAGCACCAGATGCGTCAGCTCGTGCGTGATCGTGCGCTGGCGATCCTGCTGCGGGTCTTGCTCGAACGCGGCGCTGTTGATGAAAAACGCCTGGCTGGTGATGGTGATGCCCGCTTTTTTGATGCGGAAGCGCGCCGAGGCCACGCCCAGAAAGCGCTCGCCGCTGCGCTCGGTCAGATCGGTAAACTCCTGCTCGGTCGCCGTCACGCGCATCAGGTTGACTGGCCTGGCCCGGTTTGGGAGCGCCTCCGTCACGCGATCGAGCGCCTGCTGCGCCTCCTGCTCGATCTGCGGCAGCTCCGCCGCCGCTTCTGGCCGGTAGAAGATCCAGAACGCGCCTGAGCGCCGGGCTTCGGTCGTGTCATAGGCCCAGAACGGCACCTGCCCGCCGACCGCCGTGATGATCCAGCGACCATCCCGGCGCTCCAAGCTATACTCGACATTGGCGTTGAAGACGTTTGCCGGATCGATGTCGCGCACCCGCCACGACAGCTCGGCCTGGTAGCCGTCGAGCGCGGTCTGGTCGCCGTTCAAGACGCCGTTCTCCTCCACATCGCTCGGCTCGACGCGCACATCTTCCAGCGGCAGCCCGGCGATCTGATCGAAGATCCTGCCCTGCTCCTCGTGAAGCTCCGGCGCCAAGGCCGCGAGATACGCATCACGGTTACGCTCCGCCAGCGCCTTCGTCATCGTCACCAGCAGATCGCTGACCTCCTTGCGCGCCTGGGATTCCGGGCCAAGCGGCGTTGGCGTTGGAGTAGCCGTCGGTGTCGGGCGCGGCGCGGCGCTGGGCGGCAGATCAGCCTCGGTCGCGATCGTCGCCTTGCCGCCCGCCTGGAGCGGAAGGCGCACCCGTGGATAGCTTGGAAACTGAAACAGGATCGCGTCGCCGGATGCTGGCCGTGGAAACGTCAGCGTGCCGCGATTGGACTCGCCCTCGCCCCACACGCTGCCTTCAGGCTCGATCCCGTAATCGAGCGTCTGCTCAACCTGGCCGGGACGATACTGCTGCCAGAGCGCATCGAACATCACCGCGTCCGCGCCTTTGACCGTCGAGGTGAAGGTAATATCGCTCTCGTTGCGGTTAACAAACGCGATCGTCAGCAGCAGAGCATCGCCCTGCACCTGGGCCTGCTCGATCCGCAGCGCGATATTTTCCAGCCGCGAGCTGCTGACCTCCAGATCATAGCTGTAGGTACCCTCCGGCGGCGGAGACTCCTGCGGCGCGGAGGCCATCGGCTGATCCAGGTTCAGCTCAACGGCGGGAAAGCCCGGAAACTCAAGGCTGAGCGACGTGTCATGCGCTCCCGCAAAGCTGAGCGTCCCGACCGTCGCGCCGCCGTCCAGCCAGCCGTCGTCGGGATCGATGCCTGTGTCGAGCGAGGTGCTGTGCGCGGTCAGGCGGTGGGTGCCCGACGCGCCCACAAGCCGCGCGTCTTCGACGTTCGCGCCGCTGACGTAGGCCAGATCCTCGCCGCGATTGTTGTAGAACGATAGATGGATCACTGTGCCGTCGGGCGTGCGCTCCACATAGCGCACATGCAGGTCGATGCCGTCGATCTGTGGCGAGCGCACCAGCTTATCGATCAAAAATAAGCCGGATTGAGCGCCCTGCTCCGGCGCTCCCCCGATGGCAGGCGACGGCGAGGGAGCGAGCGCGCCGAGCGACGGTGCGGGACGGGCACTCTGCGCAGGCCGCGATGCTTTATCGCCGCTATTCGACACCGACTCGATGCTGCAGCTCACCAGCAGCAAGACGATCAGCATCGACCAGCCCAGCCTATGATACCAAGCAACCCTCACAGCAACCTCCACTAACGACGCACTCGCTCTCGGCTACAAACCTGAGATCTAACTCAGGTATGCGGATCGGTAAAAATACAACGCGCACCTGAGGCGAACAGGTGTGCCCAACGGTACACTACCAGCGTCGCTGGTGAAAACCAGGACGGAGGGCGACTGGTGCGGGGCCAGTCGTCCTTCATCACATTAAGCCTCGATCAATCCCCGGCGGATGGCGTAGCGCACCAGCTCGGTCCGATCATGCAGATTGAGCTTATCCATCAGGTTTGCCCGGTGCGTCTGCACGGTTTTGATACTAATGTTGAGCTTCAGCGCGATCTGCCGGTTAGTCATGCCCTCGGCGACGAGCGTCAGCACCTCCAGCTCGCGGTCGGTGAGCGAGTCGGGCGTTTCATCGCTGCGCTCGACCTGTCGCACATAGTCGCTGATCAGCGTGCGGGTCAGCGCCGGATCGAGGTAGGACTCGCCCCGCCGCACGGCATGGATCGCCCCGACCAGCTCTTTGGCGGCGGCGCGCTTCAGCACATAGCCAGCGGCCCCGGCCCGTAGCGCCTCGCGCAGATACTCCTCGCCCTCATGCATCGACAGTACGACCACCTCGGTTTCGGGGTAGCACTCACGAATCGCCCGTGTCGCGTCGAGGCCGTTGACCTCCGGCATCGCCACATCGAGCACCGCAATATCTGGCCGCAGCTCCTCGACCAGCCGCACTGCGTCGCGGCCATTGTCGGCGGTGCCGACAACCTCAAAGCCGGGATGCGATTCGAGCACCATGCGCACGCCATCC
Organism: Herpetosiphonaceae bacterium; assembly: GCA_036374795.1. NCBI lineage: Bacteria > Bacillati > Chloroflexota > Chloroflexia > Herpetosiphonales > Herpetosiphonaceae > Herpetosiphonaceae bacterium. Next base: position 1,652 of record DASUTC010000305.1, on the reverse strand, counting down.
CGCAGCATCGCATGATCGTCGGCAAGCAAAATACGTATATGTGTCATTTTAAGTACTCCCGGTCAAGTATACGGATCGTACCAGTTCTTGGGTCGAGAGACAATGCGCAGCCGTGGCGCACCATGTTACAATGCAACCAACCAGTTCTCGGCAGCACGCCTTCCAACCACACGCAGGATGAGGAATACAGGTCATGCCGCAGCAGCAGCAACAGCGCAGTGAGATGTGGTGGCGCGGCTATAACGACGCGCTTGCCGGTGATCCACCTAATGAAAGCTATTACCACTACTACTATGATTATAAACTGGCCTACGATAAAACGCGCCGCGAGCAGCGCCGCACGCGCCGCCAGCGCACGCTCACGAACTTTGGGCGTCAGACTCTCCGCGCCTGGCCGCTGGTCCTGATCGCGCTGGGATTGCTCGGCTACAGCGGATGGTTGCTCTACCAGCCCGATCGACCGTCTGCCAGCGAGGCCGCCGCCGTGCCGACACGCACGCCGCGCCCGACGCCCCGCCCAACCCTCACCCCGATCCCGCCGACGCCGGAGCCGGTGCTGCGGGCCGAAGGATTTGCGGTGATCACCGGCACCGATGGCGCGCCGCTGCGCGCGCGGAGCGAGCCCGGCACCAGCGCCCAGATTCAAACGCGCTTCCGCGAAGGCCAGAATGTGCGCGTGCTGGAGGGGCCGCAGAGCGCCGACGGTATGGAGTGGTGGCGCGTCGAGGCCGACGGCACAAGCGGCTGGGCTGCCGCTCCCTTCCTCAAGCCGATCGAGGAGCCGAAGCCTTAAAGACCCATCCACACATCCCGACCAGCGGCCAAACCGTTGGCCGACGCGACGAGCTACCCGCGCTGGTTGACAAACGATCACCCGTGGTATATATAGTAATCATTCGTTGATCAGGCAACATTCTCACGGATTTGACAAATCCTGGTTGCGGCGTACAATGCAGAGCAGCTAGTCCAGGTAGACTAGCTGCGAAGAAGAGCGAGCCGTCTACGTGTACGGCAAGCAAGCCGTCTACGTGTACGGTGACAAGTCAAAAGGAGCATGTCTGATGACAGTCCGACCACGTGTTCAACTGTCTATACTGGCCCTGGCCGCCATGATGCTGATATTATCCGTCCTATTTATCGCGCCTGCTGCCTCAGCATCCCCTGATCTCAACCGTGTGATTGTGCTGACCAACGAACATCGTCGCGCCGCCGGATGCGGCAACCTGCTGTGGAATCCCGCGCTCGGCGCGGCAGCACAGCGCCACGCGGACGACATGGCTGCCAGCAACTACTTCAGCCACAACAGCCGCAACGGCAGGAGCTTTGCAACGCGCATCCGCCAGGCCGGGTATCGCTATCGGTTGGCCGCCGAGAACATCGCCGCCGGGCAGCAGAGCCCGGAAGAAGTGGTTGCTACGTGGATGGCTAGCCCAGGCCATCGCGCCAACATCCTGAACTGCCGCCTGCGCCACATCGGCATCGGCTTCGGAGCAAACGGCGGGAGCGCCTACGGCACCTACTGGGTCCAGGATTTCGGTACTGCACGCTAAAGACCGAAAACATCGCCTTCTACAGCACCGGCTCGTGAGCCGGTGCTGTTTTGTTTGACTCCCTGATCAGTAGTAGGTACACTTTTTGCTATCTCCCCCAAT